>CAMXUZ010000056.1 GCA_947251855.1 uncultured Ruaniaceae bacterium | reverse complement strand
TCGTAGCATCCTGCTGGTGCACCTACCTCGAGACCCCCAGTGGGGCAAAGTTGCTCCCACCAAGAACGGACCCGCCCTGGGTGGATACGGAGCAGAAGCGATGAACGCGGCCCTGCAAAGGGCGATGACCCGCCTGCCGTTGCAGTTGCGCCGCACACTGACCTGGGACCGAGGCAAAGAAATGGCTGACCACGCTGATTTCACCCTCGATACCGGCACCGAGGTGTACTTTGCTGATCCGCATTCGCCCTGGCAACGGCCCACGAATGAGAACAGCAACGGGCTCCTTCGCCAGTACTTCCCCAAAGGCACCGACCTATCCAGGTGGGACGCCGGCGACCTCGAAGCCGTCGCTCTAGCGCTGAATAACCGACCCCGAAAAGTCTTAGGATTTCGAACCCCCGCAGAGGTACTGACCGAGCAGATACAATCAACTCAAAATACCAGTGTTGCAACGACCGATTGAACCCACATCGTCCACGGGAATCGCTAAGCGGGAGGAGATCCTGACCGAGGCGTTAAGGGTCATCGCGGAAGCCGGCGTGCACGGGGCTTCGGTGAAAGCATTTGCGGAGGCGGTCGATCTCAGCCCTGCGGGGCTGCTGCACTATTTTGGTTCCAAGGAGGAATTCTTCACCGAGGTTCTGCGTAAACGCGATGAAGGGGACTCGCAGCAGTTCTCCGACCTGACCTACGAGGAGGTCCTCGCGATTCTCAGAGCCCCGGGCCCGGAGACCCCCTACGACGTCGGCACTGCCCGGCAGCTCTTCACGGAGCTAACCGCGGCGAACGCAAAAGTTCCCGGGCCACTCCACCTTTCTCTAAGTTGGCGGTAGACGCCGCGGATCCTGAACATCCCGCACACGCGTTCTTCCTCGAGCGCAGTCAGCTCTTCCATACGCTGTTCAGCGCGATCATCGACGAGCATCAAGAAACGAAAGGGGAAGCGAGGGTCGGTCCGCAGGTGGCGGCGCGCATGTTGCATGCACTTGCTGACGGGCTCCAGTTGCAAGCACTCCTAGAACCCGATCTCGACATGGCCGAGATCGCCGACGCCTTCTTCGAACTGATCCTCTAAGGATCCTCTTCAACCCCGCCGCATGCGGCGCTGCTCAGCAACCACAGCCTTCTCGACAGTAGCTGCAATCCCCCTTCCCGAGCGCGAGGATGGCACCTGAAGCCCCTCCGCCTCATAGGGTAGAAGACATGCGTATCTCTCAATCCGGTGATGAGCGCGAACGCCCTCGTCGTTTGCTCGTTGTACATCACACGCCCTCGCCGGGGATGCAGGCGATGCTGGAGGCCGTCCTTGCCGGTGCGCGGGATGAACAGATCGAGGGGGTCGAGGTCGTCGTGCGCCCGGCCCTGACAGCCAGCGCAGTTGATGTACTCAACGCCGATGGCTACGTCCTCGGCACGCCCGCGAACATCGGGTACATGTCCGGGGCGCTCAAGCACTTCTTCGATCAGATCTACTACCCGTGTCTGAAGGCGACCCGGTCGCGGCCCCACGCCGTCTACGTTCATGGCAACGAGGGGTTGGAAGGGGCGGTACGCGGGATCGACGCCATCGCCGCCGCGCTCGGGTGGGTGGCGGTTGCCCCGACACTGGAAGTTGTTGGCCAGCCGGACAGGAACGCGCTCGATGCCTGCCAAGAGCTCGGGGCTGTGGCGGCTGCCACGATCATGCCCGAGGATTGACGTGTGGTTTTCTCACCGTAGCGCGTCCATGGCAAGCAACAGGTAGGGTCGATTGGCGTGACCACCTCTGCCTCGTCGACGTCCGTATGGCGCGCTCCCGGGATGCCTGCCCTGCTCGCCCTCACCGCAGCGGGCTTCACCGGCTATTCTGCTCTGCTCCCAGTCGCGCCGCTATGGGCCGTGAGCGGAGGGGCGAACGAGGCGGGCGCGGGCTTCGTCAACGGCATGCTGATGCTCGCGACGATCCTCACCCAGCCGTTCGTGCCCACGCTCCTGCGGAGATTCGGCTACGGCAGGGTACTTGCCGCCGGGCTGCTATTTCTCAACGGCCCCGCTCTCCTCCACCTCGTCTCACACGACCTCGTGTGGATCCTCGGTCTCTCCGCCGTGCGGGGGTTAGGGTTCGGGATCCTTACCGTCACTGGTTCTGCTGCTGTCGCGAACCTCGTGGCCCCGGCGCGGCACGGCGCAGCGATCGGAGCTTACGGCGCCTCCGTTGCGGTGCCCCAGTTGCTCCTGCTACCCGCTGGGCCTTGGCTGGCGGAGGCAATCGGCTTTTGGGTGGTTTTCGCCCTTGCTACGGTTCCGCTACTCGCCATCGGCGCGGCGCCGCGGCTGGCCCACGCATTGCGAGAAGAGAAGGCGGAACGCTCTCCTGCCCAGCACGCGGACCCGTCAACATCAACGGCGGCGACCCGCGACGAGGGGCGGGTGCGCTACCTGGCCAGCGCCCTCATTCCGCCGATGGTCATCCTGCTCGGCGTGACGCTTGCGGGCGGGGCGCTGATTACGTTCACGCCCCAAATGAGCTCTTCCGCCGCCGCAACCACCGCTGGGCTCACCCTCCTCACCGCGACCGCGGCGCTCAGTCGGTGGCGGCTGGGGGCCCTCGCCGATAGGTATGGCGCCGGCAGGTTCCTGTGGCCGCTCATCCTGTGCACAGTACTGGGATTGGCCCTCGCCGCGGCGGCGGTGACCGATTCGGCGTCGACGCGCGTGACACTACTGCTGCTCGGGATGACCTTCGTGGGAGTTGCCTACGGCGGTCTGCAGAATCTCACGCTGCTGCTCTCCCTGTCGGCGGTGCGTCGCAAAGATTACAACACGGCCAGCGCCGTGTGGAACATCGGATTCGACTCCGGCACCGGGCTGGGATCGGTGCTCGTCGGCTCTCTTGCCGCGGGGCTCTCGTTCCCCATCGCGCTACTCGCGGCCGCGGGCGCCTCGCTCGCGACGCTACCCGTCGCGCTATTGCGGCGTCGCCGCACAACTTCTGCACACACACCAGGAGTCTGACTCCCCGAACTGCTTTCCGCCAGCCCCGCAGCATGGAGGACTCTGCGCTCACCCGCCGTCCCTCATTGAGGGTTCAGCAGATAGAGCAGGACATTCTTGACCTCCGTGAGAGTCCGGTGATCCGCCACCCCTAGTCGTTTTCCAATCCGCTCAGTCGATACTGTTCGGACCTGCTCACATATCGCCCAGGACGGGTCTTTAAGGCCCGTTTCCGAACCTCTGACTGGGACACGCGTGACCCATTCTCGGTTCTGGGTCGTCAGCGGCAGAACTGTGACTACACCCGGGATGACATCTATGGCCTCGTCGGCGCTAATGACGAGGACGGGTCGGCGCCCAGCCTGCTCCGAACCAACTGCTGGGTCGGGTTTCGCCCGATAGATGTCTCCGTATCTCATTCGTCTCCGACTGCGAGCGGCCCACCGAGCCAAGCATCCCGCTCAACTGCATCTTGAGGGGTCTCCGGATCGGCAACAACGTCGGTTTGCAGCTGCTCAAAGAAGGCCTGCCGCTCGAGAAGGTCGAGCGCCTCTGAAAGCACAACCGCCTGAGTGGTTTGTCGATGCACAGCATGCTTCTGCACGCGGTCGCGTAGCTCGCGGCTCACCTTGATAGTTGTACTCTTCATACCATTAAGAATACTCGTGATATGCCGCGCTATGAAGAGCCGGCCCTAATAAGTACCCGTAGCGCCCCGGCAGCCCCTTCTCCCTCGTGGGGAAACTACCAATATTTCAGCCGAAGAGTCTGCATCGACCGGTCGATGGTGCGCCGGAGCCGCGTCAGGACGGGTCGATCCGCCGCCCAGCCGAGTCTGCGGGGCCCTCTTCGACGACCCGGGACGTGTAATGGCGCAACAGCATTGAGGAGAGTTCTCCGTGCTCAGCGAGGGATTCGAGGCTGAGCTGGCCGAGCCAGTCTCGCCGGCACAGCTCCAGCCATGCGTATCCGAGCGCCGAGGTGATCGCTCCGGCGACGGAGGCGTTGATGACGTTCCCCGCCCCGGGCACCACCTTGAGCAACGACCCGACGAGGCTGCGGCCCACGCTCGTCGCGGCGATCCCGGCGAGCGCTTTGGCCGCATTCGCAGCGGAAAGGTGCACGTCGTAGACCTTGGCGATGCGCGCCATCATTCGGGCCTGGACTCCCAACAGGAACGGCGCGTCTGCAACCGGGATCGGCGTCGCCGCGATCGCCGCTGCCGACGCCGTAGCCCTATTGACGATTGTGCGCGCCTCTTTGGTCTTGGCATCAACGTCGACCCTCTGCGCTGCGGAGAACGCTGCGCGGCGCGCCTCCGGCACCGAGGCCAGGGTCCGGTTCACCAGACTCGTCAACCCGAATGCCTCCGTGCCCGTATATTCGTCGTCCAGCGCCGCCACCGCGACCGCCGATCCGCCGACGATCGGCAGGTTCCGCTCCTTGAGGTGGTGAAGGAAGGTCACCGTGCTCGGATCCAGGCCCCGCTCGGGGTACCACGGCGTCTGGGTGACGACGAGGAACACCACGAGCTTCATGTCGACCGCGAGCCGGTGCAGCGCCTCCTCCTGCTGGGCATCCACACGGCGATCGCTCGCTTTGACGCAGTACCACACGGCATGGATCGCGTGTTCGGGGTCCTGTTTGAGCCGTTTACGGTAGACCTTCCTGAAGTTGTCGATGAACGTCTTCAGGTCCGCGAAACTTTCTAGCCCCTCGAAGTCGTACAGCCCGAGCGAGTCACGTTCATAAAAATCGACACCGCTCGTCACGGGCCGCCCGATCCCCGTCGCGGCGAGGTTCTCCCCGAAGATGGCGTTCACCAAGGTCGATTTCCCCACCCCGGTCGCGCCGAGGATCGCGAGGTTGACGGGTTCCAGGCGCGCCGAGTCCCAGCCCTTGGCGAACTCTGCCACCTCGCGGCGCTGCGCATTCGCATCTGCCATGGGATCGCCCTTCCGCGGCCGCCCGGAGCCGGCTACGCCTCGCTGTCCCCGCGGATGAAGGCGTCGACCATCGCGCGCGCCGTTTCGTCGTCGTGCTGCTTCGGCGGGGACTTCATGAAGTAGGCGCTGGCGGAAAGGATCGGACCGCCGATCCCCCGGTCGAGCGCGATCTTCGCGGCACGAATGGCGTCGATGATGATCCCGGCGGAGTTCGGCGAGTCCCACACCTCGAGCTTGTACTCCAGGTTGATGGGCACGTCACCGAACGCGCGGCCTTCCATGCGCACGTACGCCCACTTGCGGTCATCGAGCCATTGCACGTAGTCGCTCGGGCCGATGTGGACGTTCTCGTCGGTGAGTTCCTGCTCGATGTTGGAGGTCACCGCCTGGGTCTTGGAGATCTTCTTCGATTCCAGCCGGTCCCGTTCGAGCATGTTCTTGAAGTCCATGTTCCCGCCGATGTTGAGCTGGTAGGTGCGGTCCACGGTGACCCCCCGCTCCTCGAACAGTCGCGCGAGCACCCGGTGCGTGATCGTCGCACCGACCTGCGACTTGATGTCGTCCCCCACGATCGGCACGCCCGCGGCTTCGAACTTCTCCGCCCACTCGGCCGTGGAGGCGATGAACACCGGCAGGGCGTTGACGAAGGCGACGCCAGCGTCGATCGCCGCTTGGGCGTAGTGCTTCGTCGCTTCCTCGGAGCCCACGGGTAGGTAGCACACGAGCACGTCTGCCCGCGCGTGTTTCAGGGCAGCGACGACGTCGACGGCCTCGGCATCGGATTCGGTGATGGTTTCGCGGTAGTACTTGCCGAGCCCGTCCAAGGTCGGTCCGCGTTGGACCGTCACGCCCGCGCGGGGCACGTCGGTGAGTTTGATCGTGTTGTTTTCCGAGGCGTTGACCGCGTCGGAGAGATCCTGGCCGACCTTCTTCGCATCGACGTCGAACGCGGCAACGAACTCGACGTCGCTGATGTGGTAATCGCCGAATTGCACGTGCATGAGCCCGGGCACCGTGCTCGCGGGGTCGGCTTCGCGGTAATACTCCACTCCCTGGACGAGGGAGGAGGAGCAGTTTCCCACCCCGGCGATGGCCACGCGGATCTTTGACATGAACTCTCCTATTAGTTGAACGATCACGTATTGCTTGTTTTATTATGCCTGGTTAGGCGAGCCAGGCCGAGCCGCCGCCGCGTGCGCCGCGTGATGGTCTACATGTCTTCGAGTTCTCTCCCCTTGGTTTCCGGCACCCACTTGGGCACGAACACGAGCGAGACGACTGCGAAGAATGTGTAGAAACCGTAGGCAAAACCGAGGCTGAGATCGGACATCGCGGGAAACGAGGTCGAGACGGCGAAGTTCGCGAGCCACTGCGCGGCGGCGGCGATTCCCAGGGCGGTCGCGCGGATCGTGTTGTTGAACATCTCCCCGAGGAGCACCCACACTCCTGGACCCCACGACATCCCGAAGAACACGACGAACGCGTTCGCCGCGATGAGGGCGATCGGTCCTTGGGTGTCGGAGAGGACCGGGACGAGTTCGCCCCCTTCCATCACCCGATCGGCCATCGCGAACACCACGGCCATCGTGCCAAGGGAGACGATCATTCCGGCCGATCCGATGGTGAGGAGGAGCCGGCGTCCGATCTTATCGATGAGCGCGATCGCAACGATCGTGACGGCGATGTTCGTGACCGAGGTGATCACCGATTGCACCAGGGCGTCGGATTCGGCGAAGCCGGCCGCCTGCCACAGGGTCGAGGAGTAGTAGAAGATGACATTGAGGCCCACGAACTGCTGCAGGATCGATAACCCGATCCCGACCCACACGATCGGCAGGACCTTCCCCGCCGGCCCGAGCAGATCCTTCAGCGAGGAGCGGCGGTCGGCGACCACGGTGCGGCGGATCTCCTCCACCCGCTTCTC
>CAMXUZ010000055.1 GCA_947251855.1 uncultured Ruaniaceae bacterium | reverse complement strand
TCAGGAGTTGCTGGCAGCTGGTGCCGACCGACTGGGTGTATCCCGTACCCGAGATCTACTTGCTGGGGCAGAACTCGCCACCGCCGGGTATTAGCGTCCGGGGGCGGGATGGAAAATCCTAGCGGCAAAAGGCCTCGATAGAGGCGAGAGAGCTCGTTCTTGGAGAAGTATCGGTGCCATCGGCGAGGTGACGGCCGTATCCAGCCAGAGCACTAGTTTTTCTAGGGGAGTACCTTGCGTGCTGATGGACCGCCTGCCCGCGGTAGATCCCTTACTGCTTGGCGCGATCTTCCGCTCGGGGCCCGGGGGCGTTAGCGTGAAGCATGCGACCCCTCAGATATTCCATCAACGTCACGCTAGATGGCTGCGTTGACCACCGCGAACCCGTAGCGGTGGCCGAGCTTCATCGGCACGCGGAAGGCAGCCTCGCCCGCGCGGACGCGTTGCTGTTTGGCCGCGTGACCTACCAGATGATGGAAGATGCGTGGCGCCCGCCCGCCTCCGACACGCTGCCTGAGTGGACGCAGCCGTTCGCCCGCGTGATTGATGCGGCGAAGAAGTACGTAGTCTCATCTATGTTGGACGAGGTCGATTGGAACGCCGAACTCCTGCGCGGCGACCTGGAGGCCGCGGTGCGGGACCTCAAGGCAGAACCGGGGGAGTACCTCCTCACCGGCGGGGTTGCGCTCCCCACCGCGCTCGCGGAACTCGGGCTCATCGACGAGTACGAGCTCGTGATCCTCCCCCTGCTCGCGGGGCACGGCCCGTACCTGTTGGCCGGGTTGCCGCAGCGGCTGGAGTTGACGCTTGTGGACTGGGAGGAGCTCGGTTCGGGCGTGGTGGTCATGCGGTACGTGCCGACGCGGTAGGGGGAAGGCTTCGGCGTTGCCCTAACGAGGTACCACGGTGACCGCGATGCCTGTATCGGGAGCGCCGGCAAGGCGTGAGTCAGCGGTTATTAGCGGGTAATCGAGGGCCTCCGCGAGTGCGACGTAGCCGGCGTCATAGGCAGAGAAGTTATCCCGTAAATCCCAGATTCGCTCAAGGAGGCCATGGAGAGGGTAGCGAACGATCGCGAGGTTCTGCCATACATTCAGTGTTTGCCAGCCCGCGTCGCTGCTGATGCTGCCATCCAACGTTCGGCGTCTAATCGCGCTAGCGACCTCTGAGTCGATGAGGTGCGGAACGTGTATGGCGTGTCTTCTGAGGACTTCGCGGGCCGGGCCATCGTTGAGCAGACCTGAAACTGCGGCAGATGCGTCAACGACGAACATGAGCCGCTATATCCCGCGCTCGCTGTCGAGATCTTCAACAATCGTCGACGGATCGACTTGATGGTCTGGGAGAGCAGCGAGCAGGTTGGGGTTGTCGATTCGGCGCGAGAGCAGCGTGAGTTCCCGTACCGCGACCGCATTCACGGATGTGCCCTCGACTTCGGCGAGCCGTTTCAGCCGGTCCATCACAGATTCCGGAACGTTGCGCAAATACAAGGTCTTCATGTTGCATAATGCTAGCAAGCTGCTTGCAGTTGTGGGAGGGGGTGACCGTTGTGAGCGGGCCCGGGAAGCGACGTGGCGCCTACTCCGAGAGAAGCGCATCGGCCCACGCGCTGTGCGCGGACAGGTCCGAGGTGGGGTGGAAGATCCCCGCAGCGACGTCCCGGTACAGCCGGGAGAGCTCGTTCTTAGAGAAGTACGAAGACCCACCGGCAAGCCGCACCGCCTGATCCACGACCGACTTCGCGGCCTCCGTGGCGTGAATCTTCACCGCCGAGAGCCGGGGGAACCAGAGGGTGCCGTGGTCGGCGCCTTCTTCGACGTCGCGGGCGATCGACTTGAGGTGGAGCACCGCGTTGTCGAGCTCCATCGCCGCCGCCGCGACCTTCCGGCGCACATCGGGGTTCTCCGCATAGGCCCGCCCCTCGGCAGCCTTGGACGTGCGGCGGCGAACGGCTTCGATCGCGAGATCGAGCGCGCGGCGGGCGATCCCGAGATACACAGCGGAAACGAGCACCTCGAAGTTCGCGAAGATCCCGAAGATGAGCGGGTCAGGATTGGGCCCGGGCGTAAGCCGGGCAAGAATACGCTCGGCGGGTGCGGGGGCGCCGTCGAGAATCGTCGTGTTCGACTGGGAGGCGCGCATGCCGAGGGTGTCCCAATCGTTCTTGATCTCGAAGCCGCCGCCGTCGCGGGTGAGGACCGCGTAGACGCTGCGGGGGTCGCTCGGGTCGGTGTCGTCGAGCCCGAAGGTGCCCAGGCGGGTCCAGCCCGGACCGTTGGAGGTGAAGATCTTCACGCCGTGGAAGGTGTAGCCGCCCTCGCCGTCGGGGCGGGCCTCGGAGTTGGAGCCGAAGAGCACGAGGTCGTTACCCGGTTCGGAGATGCCGAAGCCGTAGATCTCCCCGGCGAGGGCGTCCTCGAAGATCCAGTCGAGGCTGCCGGGGCGGGCGCGGTTGACCTGCCGGGCGACCCCCATCCAGATGTGGTGCATGTTCACCGAGAGCGCGGTTGCGCCGGAGGCACCCGCGAGCTGCATCTGCACCTCGACCATCTCGGGGAGGGTGAGGCCCCCGCCCCCGTTCTCTTTCGGGACGAGCAGGGTGAAGTAGTCGGTGGCTTTGAGCTCGTCGAGGTCATCGGCGAAGTGCTCGTTGTTGCGGTCATACCGGTCGGCGCGTTCGCGGATCCGGGTGAGGAGATCTTCGGTGAGTGCCATGGTGTAGACGTTACCGGATATGTTGTTGGCCCGGGTCTAGGAAGCGGTTCGAGCGGTTGACTGGTTCCTCACGTCCCATCAGTCCCCCAGGTTCCGTTGGCGATGATTCGCCTGACCGGATCGAGTTGTTTCCAGGCGTGCGGCAAGATGGAGACATGACCGAGATCCGGCCCGCGCGGCCTAGCGACGCCGACGAGATGGCGGAAGTGCAGAACGCGATCTATCGTGCAGGCCTACGAGCGAGCCCGGTCGACGCCGCACTGGTTCGCGAACGTTACCTCGACATGGAGCACGGGGTCGCGTGTACCGTCGCGGAGCGTGATGGCCGGGTGGTTGGTTTCCAGTCGCTCAAACGGGCATGGCCCGGGAACCCGTACGACGTGCCCGAGGGGTGGGGGATCATCGGGACGCACATCCGCCCCGACGCTGGTCGAAGTGGAATCGGGCGCCGCCTCTTCGCCGTCTCGTTGGCCGCAGCAAAGACCGCTGGGTTGCGGCACATCGACGCGAGCATCGGCGCCGACAACTCGCCTGCCTTGGCCTACTACTCGGCGATGGGCTTCAAGCCGTACCGGGAATGCGGGGACACGATTCCGCATCGCTTCGACGTTGAGGGCGCGAATTGACCGAGCGCTCTTGGCTGCCAGCGAGTAGCGCTGGCGTGACCCGCGGTATCCTGCCCTTGCTGTTTGGTCGTGATGCGGGCGATCTTGAGGACCAAGCGATTGTGTTGAACAGTGTGCCATCTCGGAATCTCGCGCGGATGAGTCGCTTTGACCAAGTTGGTGAAGCCCCGCCCTTCGATGAGGTTATTGAACTGCGCCTTGCTGGCGTTGCCAGGGAGCTCCGCGTGGAAATTGCCGGGGAATAACCGTGAGGGTTCCGCCGTTACCCCACTACGACTGACGAAAGGTTCACCAATGGCGACTTTCACCCTTTCTCGTACCTTCGCCGAACCGTACGACGCCGTGCTCAGCAGGGTCCGCGAGGGGCTAGCCGGTATCGGGTTTGGTGTTCTCACCGAGATCGACCTGGCCGCGACGTTGAAATCGAAACTCGACGTTGAGATCCCTGCGCAGGTGATTCTCGGCGCGTGCCGCCCCCAACTAGCGGAACAGGCGATCCAGGCGGACCCTCGGATCGCGGCGATGCTTCTCTGTAACGTCGTGATCGCCGACGAGGGAGAAAGCACCCGGGTGGAGATCTTCGACCCAGAATCCATGACCTCGTTCACCGATGCCCCGCAGCTCGCCCCGGTTACTCGCGACGCGAAAGAACGCCTGGAGCGGATGCTCGCCGCACTCGATGGTGCCGGAAGTAGCTCTCACCTTGATAGCGAGGGATGACATGAACGCGGAAGACCCGGTTATCGAACTCAGCGACGACGAGGCTCGCGATTTTTTGGCCTCACAACGATTTGGACGTCTGGCGATGGTGCTCATCGACGAGCCGGAGATCGTGCCAGTGAACTTTGTGCTCTCCACCGAAGGAGAGCACGGGGACACGATCTACATCAACACGGCTCAGGGAAATAAGCTCTTCGCTGCTGCAGTGGGGCGGACCTTGGCCTTCGAAGCTGACGAGGTCGGCGAAGAATTTGCGACGAGCGCCATCGCGTATGGAAACGGACGGATAGTGAACACGACGGAAGAGGCGGACTTAGCAGCACGCCTCGGCTTGCGCGCCTGGGTGGCGACCTACAAGTCTTCCATCGTCGCGATCGATATCTCGCGGATGAGCGGACGCAGGTTCCGGCTCGGACCTCCACCCGCGAATCCCGTTTCCGAGGTCCCCGGCTGAACGCTCGGGGGCGGGGGAGCGAACTCTCCAACCGCGGTGGCTATCGCCGTTGCGGCCAGATGTGAGTGAGGCGCGATTGCTCCCGCTGCGCCTGGGCGAGCCCGGCTTCGGCCGCGCGTTCGCGGGCCCGCGGGTCGAGGGGGTTGCTGCCCATCGCGGTCTGCGCCTTCTTATCGGGCGTGATGAGCAGGGCCGCCATCCCGGGGTTCGCCTCGCGCAGGGCCTCCAGTTCGTTCTCCGGGGAACGGGACTTGCGAAGCCCCCGGTCGAGCGGGGCGACGATGACCGTCTGAGCGCTGCCGTGGGCGAGGTCGATGTTGGCGGGAGAGGGGAACCCGCCGTCCATGTACTGCTCACCGTCGATCTCCACCGGGTGCCACACGCCGGGCACGGCGCAACTCGCGGCGACGGCCTCCTCCAGCGTTGCGGGGCCGCCCGCCTGGAATACCTCCCGCTCGCCGGTTTCGATGTTGATCGCGGTGATGCGCAGGTCGCGTTCGGGGTTCCACTGCGCGCCCCCGAGCCGCGCGCGAATCACCTCCCGGCGCGCCTGGGCGCGCTCTGCGCCCTTGGTGAGGGCGAAGGTGCCGATGGAGCGGCGGGCGGCATCGACGTCGCGGCGAACTAGGAAGGCCCGGCTCAGGCGCAGCATCCCCATCGCGCCGAGCCCGCCGGCTAGCTCGGGCACGGTTCCGTGCACCTGCCGGTGGTGCAGTTCCTCCAGCGGCGTAGCGGAGGTGAGTTGGGCGGCGACGACCGAGCCGGCGGAGGTGCCGACGAGCCGGTCGGCTTGGCGCAGGTGGAAGCCGCGTTGCTCGAGCCCGAATAACAGACCGGTGGCCCAAGCGATGCCGGCGACCCCGCCGCCGCCGATGACGAGGCACCGCGACGGGGCGGAGAAGTGATGAGACATGACCTCCACAATAGGCGGATCTGGCCGAGGCGACCCCGGGTTGGGGGAGCTGGAAACGCGGCGGGAGGGGCGCCGTCGGCAATCATCATCGGTGAGCGGCAAAACCGCGTTTTCGTGACTGGTGGGGCGATAATGACCATAATCTGAAGAATTTTGTGGGATTTTCCTCGAAACACACCCAAAAACTAGACAAACACTAGGGTTTGGGCCGTAATGTCTAGCTTCGATGCTTCTCAATTGGGAGGCCGTTGAAATCAATGAGAGGGAAACGCAAAGTGTCCGTTAACCGCACTGAACTCGTAGCTGCAATTGCCGACAAGGCTGGTCTGACCAAGGTGCAGGCTGACGCCGCCGTCTCCGCACTTCAGGATGTACTCGTGGATTCGCTCGGCAAGGGCGAAGCCGTGAAGATCACCGGCCTCCTGAGCGTCGAGCGTGTCGAGCGCAAGGCTCGCACCGGCCGCAACCCCCGCACCGGCGAAGAAATCCAGATCCCCGCCGGCTACGGCGTGAAGATCTCCGCCGGCTCCACCCTGAAGAAGGCTGTGGCCAAGTAACTCCACTCTGGCAAGCTTTTTGCAAAAGCGGCGGTCCGGTTGGGCCGCCGCTTTTTGTGGGGTTGTCGCGATCGGCGTCCCCCCAGAGCAAGGTTGGTTCATGCTGCAGCTCGAGGGTTTAGGAACGTTAGCCGCGGAGACAGGGCGGATTCAATCGGTGGTTGCAACGCTGGTGTTTCGGATTGATTGTAACTGTTCAGCGAAGACCTCGGCGGGGGTTCGGAATCCGAGGACTTTTCGTGGCCGTTTGT
>CAMXUZ010000054.1 GCA_947251855.1 uncultured Ruaniaceae bacterium | reverse complement strand
TCGTCTCCGCCGCGGGGCTCCTCGTCGCCGGGGGCGGCGCGTGGCTGCTGTATTGGCCGCGGCGGGCCGCGCGCCTGCCTCGGAGCCCCGCCTGGCACACCTACGTTGTGCTGCTCGGCGTCGCAGGTGGGCTCGTGCTCGCCCTCGCAGGCGCCGGGGCACTTGTGTGGCGCGGACTCATCCACCTCATCGGTGACCCCGCCGCCGCCGGCACGTGGACGGATTGGCCCGCCCACATCGCCGCCGTCGTCACCGGCCTCACCCTCTGGGGATACCACCGCAGCTTCTTGGCACCCGACCCGGCAGGCGACCACGTCGTGCGAGACGTGTACGGCCACGTCGTGGCGGGGATAGGCCTGGGCGCGGCCGCCGCGGGCGCGGGGATCCTCGTCGTTGCCGCGCTCGAGGCACTGACCCCGGCGCCGGGAAGCGAAGGAACCTCCCGCAACACGCTCCTCGCCGCGCTCACCCTCCTGCTCATCGGCGCTCCGCTGTGGTGGCTGCATCGGCGCCGGGCGAGGCGCGCGGGCGGTGACTCACGCGCCCGGCGAGTGTATCTCATCGTGATTCTTGGGATCTGCGGCGTAACGGCACTCATCTCCCTCATCGTCGCCGCCTTCGACCTGCTCCACGATGCGGTGGGCACCGGACTCACCCTCGGATCGGTGCGCACGGCCAAGAATCCCCTCGGAGCGCTCCTCGCCGCACTCGCCGCGGCAGGCCTCCATACCCCGGCGCTGCGAAGCGACCTGCGCAGATCCGCGGCCAAACCTCCCGTCCGGCGGCGCTCCATCACGCTGGTCGGCGCGGACGACGCAGGCCTCGCCCGGCAGGTGCGGGAGGCGACCGGAGCTCACGTCCTTTTCCTCGTCACACACACGGACGCGCCTTGGGATCGGGATGTCGTGCTCGCCGCCGTGGAGGGTGAGAAGGACTACGTCGTGGTGAATGAAGCCGGGGGATTGCGTACGTACGCCGTCACGTCGGTGCGACCCGACCCGCAAACCCGCGACAACCCCGGCCCGGGCCAGTAAACTCAGGAGCACCACGACCTTCAGGGAGAACAACGATGTTCACGAGCCCATACCCCGACGTCGAAATCCCCAACATTTCGATCTATGAATCCCTCTTCGGCACCCTCACGCCCGAGGACCTGGACCGGGTTGCCCTCGTCGATCCCGGTGACGGGGCAGAAACCACCTTCGGGCAGTTGCGGGCCCAGGTGGATGCGTTCGGCGGGGCCCTCGCCGCCCGCGGGGTCGAGGTCGGGACGGTCCTCGGGGTCCTGTGCCCGAACATCCCCGCCTTCGCGACCGTGTTCCACGGCGCCCTGCGGATCGGCGCGACGCTCACGACGATCAACTCCCTCTACACCGCGGCGGAGATTGCCACGCAGCTGCGCGACGCCCAGGCGACCTGGCTCATCACCGTCTCCCCGTTGCTGCCGCAGGCCGCCCAAGCGGCCGCAACCGTAGGGATCCCCGATGAGCGTTTGATCGTCCTCGACGGCGCCGCAGGCCACCCCGATTTGGGGGAACTGCTCCGCGCCGGTGAACCGGCCCCCGAGGTCGAATTCGATCCGGCCACCCACATCGCGGTGCTGCCCTATTCCTCGGGAACCGCCGGGGAACCCAAAGGCGTGATGCTCTCCCACCGCAACCTCGTCGCGAACGTGGAACAATCCCGGGCGATCATCGACGTCACCCCCGAGGACCGGGTGCTCGCCGTGTTGCCCTTCTTTCACATCTACGGGATGACCGTGCTCCTCAACCTTGCCCTACGCCAACGCGCACGGCTCGTGACGATGCCCCGGTTCGACCTCGTGGATTTCCTCGAGACCATTCAACGGTTCGAGTGCACGTACATCTTCATCGCCCCACCCATCGCCGTCGCCCTCGCGAAACATCCGATCGTCGACGACTACGACATCTCCTCCGTGCGCACGATGCTCTCTGGCGCGGCGCCGTTAGACGGCGAGACGGGTGAGGCCGCCGCCCAGCGGCTGCACGCCCGAATGCTGCAGGGGTATGGAATGACGGAGATGAGCCCGGTCTCCCACGTCATCCCGCCCGAGTCAACGGACATTCCCGTGAGCTCGATCGGGGTGCTCATCCCCAACCAGGAAGCCAAACTCATCGACGTTGCTAGCGGAACCGAAATCACCGAAGCCGGACCCGAGGGAGTCTCCGCGCCGGGGGAGTTGTGGGTACGCGGCCCGAACATCATGCTCGGCTACCTCGGCCGTGCCCAGGAGACCGGCGAAACGATCGACGCCGACGGGTTCCTGCACACCGGGGACGTCGCCGTCTACCACGCCGGCGGGTACTTCTCGATCGTCGACCGGGTGAAGGAACTTATCAAATACAAGGGCTACCAAGTCGCCCCGGCGGAACTCGAAGCCATCCTTCTCCTCCATCCCGACATCGCCGACGCCGCAGTCATCGGCGTACACGACGAGGATGGGCAGGAGATTCCGAAGGCGTATGTCGTGCGAGCCCCACAAGTGTCCCTTTCCGAAGCCGAGGTGATCGCCCACGTCGGTGCGCACGTCGCCCCGTACAAAAAGGTCCGAGCGGTGCAGTTCTTGGAACAGATCCCCAAGTCGAGTTCCGGGAAAATCATGCGTCGGGAGTTGCGGGCGCTCCCCACCGTGCAGGCGAGCGCTACCAGCGTGGACAACTAACGCGAAATGTGAGAAAATCCTCACTGGGGTAGGTGAGCTTGCGGCTCGGGAATAAAACCCGCGGCGCAGGTGTTGAACCGCGTAGCACCGCATGAAAACTGAAGGGATCCTCGTTGAATTTCACCAAAGGCCAGATTGTTGTCCACCCTCACCACGGTCCCGCTACGGTAAAGAAAATTTCCTCCCGCACCCTGCGCGGAGAGAAGAAGCAGTACCTCACGCTCCTGACACACCAGGACGAGATGTCGGTTGCCGTGCCCGTAGATCTCGCCGACGAAATGGGTGTGCGTCCCTTGATGGATTCCAAGGGCGTCAAGGAAATCTTCGAGATCCTCACCGGCGAGTCCAGTCCCTTCGACAAGGTGTGGTCGCGCCGGTTCAAGGACTACACCGAACGACTCAACTCCGGTGACGTCATCACCACCGCGGGGCTCGTGCGCGACATCATGCGCCGCAACCACGAGAATCGAGTCTCCTACGGGGAGATGGGCGTGCTGCGTGACGCCGTCGGCCCACTGATCGCCGAGCTCGCCCTCGCGCTCGACATCGACGAGGAAAAAGCATCCCAGCTCATCGACGAAGCGATCCTGGAAGGAACGATGCCCAAGCTCGGCAAGGGCGGCCTCGTGCTCGCGAGTTAAACTCGAGCTCCTTATCAATGGCGGGCCCAGGGCCCGCCATTTTTGTTCCCGAATACTTCCCCGGACCGGGTCTGCCCTGTTCGTTGTATCACTAAACGCCGTTTTTGCAGGCGCACGCCAGCTACGAGCGCTTACCGTAGTAGCACGGGCGAAGGGAATGAGCGTGGCGGATTACGGGCACGAGCTGGAGTTCGGCTCTTTCATCACACCGGCAAATCACGATCCTGCAGGCGTGGTGGCTCTCGCCGAGCACTCCGAGGTCGTCGGCCTTGATCTCGTCACTTTCCAAGACCATCCCTATCAGCCCTCCTTCCTCGATTCCTGGACCCTGCTGAGCTTCGTCGCGGGACGTACTGAACGGGTGAAGCTCGCCCCGAACGTCCTCAACCTTCCCCTGCGCAAACCCGGGGTGATCGCCCGCGCCGTCGCGAGCCTCGACCGCCTCTCGCGCGGCCGGGTGGAACTCGGACTCGGCGCGGGCGCGTTCTGGGACGCGATGGTCGCCATGGGTGCCGAGCGGCTCACGCCGGGGGAATCGGTCACCGCACTGGGAGAAGCGATAGAGATCATCCGCGGGCTGTGGGACACCGGTAATCCGGCGCGCCTGGATATCCAGGGCGATCACCACGAGGTGGCCGGAGCGAAACGCGGCCCCGCGCCCGCTCATGACGTGGAGATCTGGTTGGGCGCGTACAAGCCGCGGATGCTGCGGATGGTCGGGCAGAAGGCGGACGGGTGGTTACCTTCGCTCGGGTATCTGAAGAATATCGAGGAGCTCGCCGCGAGCAACGCCCGGATCGACGACGCGGCCTCGGGCGCCGGACGGCAGCCGGGGGACATCCGTCGGCTCCTGAACATCAATGGGCGCTTCACCGAGGCGGAGACCGACGGCCTTCTCACCGGACCCCCGACGCAGTGGGCCGAACAGATCGCCGACCTCGCGTTGGGCTTCGGCATGAGCACCTTCATCCTAGGGTCCGATGACGCGACGGAACTCGCCACGTTTGGTCAGGAAGTCGCGCCGGCAGCACGTGAGCTCGTCGCGTCGGAACGAGGGTGAGCCTCGACCACGGCCTTCCCCTCACGTTCGGGGTGAGGCTCGCCCCGACCGATCTCGCCGACCTCGCCACCCTTGCCCGGGCGGCGGAAGAGGCGGGCGCGGACATCCTCACCGTCGACCTCCCCGAATCCGACCC
>CAMXUZ010000053.1 GCA_947251855.1 uncultured Ruaniaceae bacterium | reverse complement strand
GCACGATCCCGGCCGCGACGGCCGCGCCAGCGCCCCCGGAGGAACCGCCGGGTGACCGGGTGGGATCCCACGGGTTCACCGGCGGCGGGGCGATATCCGTTTCGGTGTACGGCGGCAGGCCGAGTTCCGGCGTTGCCGTCTTGCCCACCATGATCGCCCCCGCCTCGGCGAACCGGGTGACGACGCCGTCGTCAACGTCAGGGACGAAACCTTCCAGCGCCGCCGAACCCGCCTGCATCGGTATCCCCGCGACCATCGTGAGGTCTTTGATTGGCACGGGCACGCCGAGCAGCGCGCCCGCCTGCGCCGGCTCCCCTGCCGCTACCTGCTCGTCGACGGCCCGTGCGCGGGCGAGCGCGGTGTCCTCCGCCACGTGCACGAACGCGTGCACGCCTTCGTCGCGTTCCTTGATCCGGGCGAGCGTAGCCTGCGTCACCTCGAGGGCACTCACCCGGCGCTCTCGGATCGCCGCCGCCATCTCCAACGCTGAAAGATTTAGTACCTCGTCCATCTCTCAAGTGTAGGCGGTGGGCCGGGTCAGTCGTCGAGGATGAAGGTCACTTCGAGCACGACGTGGAACTGCGCGATCTCCCCGTCGATGAGCTCCACCTTCTGCTCCTTCACCCACGCTCCGGAAACGTTCCGGAGCGTTCCCGAGGCGCGTTCGATCCCGGATCGGATCGCGTCATCGAAACTCTCATCCGAGCGGCACGTGATGGTCGTGACTCGGGCAACGGATACAGCCATGGTTCCTCCTTGAACGTCTTTCGCCTCACTCTAATCGGCCGGGGCGCCCCGGGAGATAGCGACGTGGGAGAATAACCGGCTATGAGGGAAGAGGAACCGGCGGAGCGAGGAATTGCCGCGGTCGGGCGCGCTGTTCGCACCGCGCTCCGTAACAATGCGACCGCGTACGGGTACTCGATCACGATCACGGTCTCCTATGGCCTGATTGCAGGGAGATCCGCCCTCGCGAGTCCGGCGGAGACCCTCGCATTCGGCATCGCCGCGGCGTTGGGGTTCGCCGCCTTCGGAGCATTGGCGGTGATCATCTTCCGAAGTGGCCGCGTGTCGGAGACCGGGCAGATCGCGACGATCAGCGGCATCGTCGATTTCACCGCGGTGCTGGCCGCGGTGTTCGTTGCGCTCGGGCTCTCCCGGATCGGTGGGTTCTGGGCGTGGCCGATCACGGGCGCGGGCGCCTCGGTGACGTATCTCCTCGTCGGCGGGCTCGACATCCTCGTGGCCCGGGTAGCCGCTCGGTACACGAGTTTCGGCAGCTCGCAGTAGGCCGGTTCAGTAGCCTGAACTCGACCATCCGTTCCTAAGGAGACCTGTGTCCACACCCCGTTTCGGCGCGAACTACACACCCCGCCTCGGGTGGTTCCACCACTGGCTAGAATTCGATGCGAGCGAGATCGCCGCGCACCTGGCGGATCACCCGAACTTCCTCGGCATGAGCCTGGGCAACGAGGTGAGCCAATTCGCCGCCTCGGTCCACCCGGATCCCGACCCTGCCACCCCCGCCCAGGCGTGATCCTGGGCGGAGCGGATGCTCGCCGCGTGCGAGGCCGGCGCCCCGGGTAAGGAACACCAGATCTCCGAATACGACCAGGGGTTCTTCTCCTCCGATCACCCGTTCACCCCGGCGATGGCCGCTCGGTTGGTTTCGACGACGACGATCCACTCGTGGATCTTCAACAACACCGCCATCTATGGGAGCCTCTCCGAGCAGAGCGTGCGGCTCGCCGAGTACCTCATCGAACTCGGCCGCGGCCGGGCGAGTGATCCGAACCGGCCGATCTGGCTCCAGGAGATCGGCGCCCCGCTGCCACCCCTCACCGGGAATGAGACCGTCGAGTTCCTGCGCCGCAGCGTTGAACACGCCCTGGACACCGAGAACCTCTGGGGCATCACGTGGTGGTGCTCGCACGACGTCTCCCGCGATCTCGTTGATTTCCCCGCACTGGAATACGACCTCGGGCTCGTCGATTCGGTGAACGAGCCGAAGGCGATCGCCCGCGAGTTCGCGAAAATCGCCCGCGAGACCCGGGAGAACTACACGCCCCCTGCCGGCCGGAACACCGCCGTCGGCCGGGAGGCGTGCCGGCCCGGCGGCCGGTTCTTCGATACCTTGATGGACCTTGCCCGGGCGGGCGAACGCCCGGCGATGGTCCTTGCGGAACGCGCCGAGGATCCCGCGCATCGTGAGGCACGGGGTATTTCGGAAGTTATCCGCCCATAATTCGGCACCCAATTGCCAGCCACGCCTGCGGAAAATTCCCCAATGCGCGCGGATTAGTCGCTAAGGTAGGGCGATAATAAACCCTCCTTATCAGCGGTATTCGCCGCCGAATGCCCGCGTGAAAGGCGCATGATGAGCGAAAGACAAGAATTTAAGGGCCGCAGCGCGTTCATCTTCGCTGCTATTGGCTCTGCCGTCGGGTTAGGAAACATCTGGCGTTTTCCTTATGTCGCATATGAGGGCGGTGGGGGCGCATTCATCGTTCCCTATCTGGTAGCGCTCCTCACCGCGGGGATTCCGCTGCTGTTCATGGACTACGCGATCGGCCACAAGTTCCGTGGTTCCTCCCCGCTGAGCCACCGGCGGCTGAACCGCGGGGTCGAGAGCATCGGCTGGTGGCACGTAGGGATCTGTTTCCTCATCGCGATCTACTACGCCGTGATCATCGGTTGGGCGATTCGTTTCATCGGATTCTCGGTGAATGAAGCATGGGGTGACGACCCGGAAGGGTTCTTCTTCGGGGATTTCCTGCAGCACACGGAAAACTTCACCCCGATCGCCAAACCCGTGCTCGGCGTGCTCGTTCCGCTCGTGCTCGTGTGGGCCTTCACTCTGTTTGTGCTCCGGGGCGGAATCCAGCGGGGAATCGCGCGCGTTTCCCAGATCTTCATTCCACTGCTCGTTGTGCTGTTCGTGATCCTCGTGGTCCAAGCGTTGTTCCAGCCCGGCGCCCTCGAGGGTCTCAATGCGCTGTTCACCCCGAACTGGCAGGCCCTGACTGACCCGAAGGTGTGGGTGGCGGCCTATGGGCAGATCTTCTTCTCCCTGTCCATCGCCTTCGGGATCATGATCACCTACGCGGCCCACCTCAAACGCAAGACCAACCTCACGGGCGCGGGCCTCGTGGTCGGGTTCTCCAACTCCGGCTTCGAACTCCTCGCCGGGATCGGCGTGTTCTCCGCCCTCGGGTTCATGGCCCAGGCGCAGGGTGTGGCGATCGACGAGGTCGTCTCCTCCGGGATCGGGCTCGCGTTCGTCGCGTTCCCCGCGATCATCTCCACGATGCCCGGTGGCGCGGTCCTCGGGGTGCTGTTCTTCGCCTCCCTCGTCCTCGCGGGCATCACCTCACTCGTGTCCATCGTCGAAGTGGTTCTCGATGCGTTCGAGGACAAGTTCAGCCTCTCCCGCAACGCCTCCGTCGGAATCGTCGGCGGGATCATGGCCGTCGCCTCGATCGTGCTGTTCTCCACCACCGAGGGCCTCAACCTCCTCGATGTCGTCGACAACTTCGCGAACAACATCGGCATCGCCGGCGCGGGCCTCATCTCGGTCATCGCCTTCGGGTGGGTGCTGCGAAAGTTCGGCGAGCTCCGCGGCCACCTCAACTCCGTATCCTCCTTCAAGGTGGGCCTCACCTGGCAGATCATGCTTACCCTCGTCACGCCGATCGTGCTCGGGTTCATGTTCCTCTCCGAGGTGATCAACCGGATCAACGAGGGTTACGGCGGCATGCCGACGGGTTACGTCAACACGTACGGGTGGGGACTGTCGATCGGCATCATCGTGCTCGCCATCGTCCTCTCCCTCCTGCCCTGGCCCAAGGGAGTGGTTGAAACCAAGGGCCTCAACGAATTGGAAAGGAGCGAGGTCCGATGACCCCCGCCGCTCTCATCTTGATGATCATCGCGATCCTGCTGATCTGGGGCGGCCTCGTGGCCGCGATCGTCCACCTGCGCTCCCACCCCGATGCCCCGGACGGGCAGGAGGAGGCGACCGAGCCGGGCGTGCATCCCAGCCGCTAGCCGCGCTCGCCACACGCCACTGGGGCGGGCAAACGGGAATCGCTCCTGTTTGCCCGCCCCAGTCGTCCTCTTCAGCGATCGGTCTCGTCGGCGCGGTGGCCGCGGCGAAAGTCTAGACCGCCTCCACGGCCTCGACGATCGCGTCGAAGAGGAAGTCGGCCTTCTCGATCGTTGCGTTGGGTCCCATGAGACCGATCCGCCAAATCCTCGACGCGTACGGCCCGGTGCCGGCGCCGATCTCGATGTCCTTGTTCTCCAGCAGCCAGCCGCGCACCTTCACCGAATCGATGCCCTCGGGCACGACAACCGAGGTGAGCATCGGGAGCCGGTGGCCCTCGGCGGCGAACAGTTCCCAGCCGCGCTCCTGCGCGCGTGCTTGGAAGTGTTCACCCGCCTCCCGGTGGCGCTTCGCCGCTGCGGGGATCCCCTCTGCGAGCACCGCTTTCAACCCGGCGTGCAGTCCGGCCACCATCCCGGTCGGCGCGGTGTGGTGGTACGTGCGTCCACCGCCGGCCCCGCCGGTGACGTACCCGCCGAGCAGGCCGAGGTCGAGATACCAGGATTGCGGCGTCGTCACCCGCCGATTCCACGCCCGCTCGTTGATCGTGAACGGCGCGAGTCCCGGCGGCACGCCGAGGCACTTCTGGGTCCCCGCGTAGCCGACGTCGATCCCCCACTCATCCGCAGCAAGCTCCCAGCCGCCGATGGAGGTGACGGCATCGGCGAGCAACAACGCATCACCCTTCGCTGCCCCCATCGCGGCGACATCCGAGACGACACCCGTGGAGGTCTCTGCGTGCACCATCGCATACACCGCTGGCCCGGGGTGCGCCGCGACCATCCGCTCCACGTCCACCGGCTGGCCGTATTCGTGCTCCACTGTGATGACCTCGGCGCCGCAGCGACGCGCCACGTCAGCCATCCGCTCCCCGAACAGGCCGTTGATTCCCACGACGACGACGTCCCCCGGGTGCACCGTGTTGACGAAGGCCGCTTCCATACCTGCCGACCCCGTCGCTGAGAGCGGGAGCGTACGCTGGTTGTCGGTGCCCCAACACACCCGCAGCATGTCGCAGGTCTCATCCATGAGTTCCAGGAAGAGCGGGTCGAGGTGCCCGAGGATCGGCTGCGCCAGACCCTCCATCACTTCCGGATACGGATTCGTGGGCCCGGGGCCAAACAGGTGTCGGTGTGGTGCCATGGGCTCACACTACCGCGCTTGCCTCCCCTGTCCACAAGCCCTTGCCCGCCGCATCCACCCTCTAGGGTTAGTGGTGTGAATGATGAGTACCTGTGGCTAGAAGACATCGATGGGGAGACCGCCCTGAACTGGGTGCGGGAGCAGAACGCGGGGAAAGCGGAAAAGCTTGCCCAGCGGGAAACCTTCATCGCCGTGCGGGACAAGATCCGCGGCGCCCTCGATTCCGATGACAAGATTCCCGGCGTCTCCAAGATCGGCGACCACTACTATAATTTCTGGCGCGACTCGCGTTCCGAGCGGGGCCTGTGGCGCCGCACCACGCCCGCCTCCTACCGCACCGACTCCCCGGAGTGGGAGACGGTTCTCGATCTCGACGCCCTCGCCGAGGAGGAAGGTGAGAACTGGGTATGGCACGGTGCGGCGATCCTTCGTGAGGACGACGCGAGCGGTGGGCACGAGTACCGGTACGCGCTCATTTCTCTCTCGCGAGGCGGATCGGACGCTGATGTCACCCGGGAATTCGACCTCAGCACAAAGACCTGGGTGGAGGGAGGCTTCTACCGGCCCGAATCCAAGGGCGGGATGGGCTGGATCGACCGCGACACCGTGTTCGTGTACACCGACACCGGCGAGGGGTCACTCACCTCCTCGGGTTACCCTCGCCAAGTGCGCCGCTGGCACCGGGGGACCGCGCTCGAGGACGCCCCGATCGTCTACGAGGGCGAATCCGATGACATGTACATCCTCGCGGCCCACGATTCCACCCCCGGGTACGAGCGCGACTTCGTCATCCGCTCACGCGCCTTCTACGATTCGGAAATTTTCCTCCTCGAAGGTGAGGAGCTCACGAAGATCGACGTGCCCCGCTCGGCCGAGGCCGGAATACACCGGGACTGGCTCGTGGTGGAACTCCGTGAGGATTGGCGCGTTCCCGCCGGCTCGGGAGAGCCCCCGGTCACGTACCCCGCGGGCGGCCTGATCGCGATCCGCTGGGAGGATTTCCGCGCAGGTAGCCGCAACTTCCATACCCTGTTCGCCCCCACCGCCGCGACCTCTCTCGCGGGCGCATCGTGGACGAAGAACCACCTCATCATCAACGTTCTCGACGACGTCAAGACCCGGCTCTACATCCTCACCCCCTCGGGCGAGGGGTTCCAGCGCACCGACTTCCCCGGGCTCCCCGAGGTAGGAACCGTCGCCGCCGGGGCGGTGGAATCGAAGTTCTCCGACGACGTGTGGGTCACCACCACCGACTTCCTCAGCCCCACCACGCTCTCCTTGGCAACGATCGCAGCGCACCCCCCGCAGGCAGCAGATAACGCTCGCACCGCCGAGGACGCCGGGGGCTCGGAAGCCTCCGCCCTCACCGTGACGCGGGAGCCCCTCAAGTCCGCTCCCGCCTTCTTCGACGGGAGCAACCTCACGGCGACGCAGCGATTCGCCACCTCGAAGGACGGCACTCGGGTGCCGTATTTCCTCATCCACCGCGCCGACCTCGCCCCTGGAGATCCCCTGCCGACCTTGCTGTACGGATACGGCGGGTTCGAAATCTCCCTCACCCCGAGCTACTCCGCTGGGCTCGGCATCGGTTGGCTCGAACGCGGCGGGGCACACGCCCTCGCGAACATCCGCGGCGGGGGAGAGTTCGGCCCGGGGTGGCACCAAGCGGCGCTGAAAGAGAACCGGCACAACGCGTACGAGGATTTTGCCGCCGTCGCCGAAAACCTCATCGATACCGGCGTGACGTCGGCCGCGCAGTTGGGGATCCAGGGAGGCTCCAACGGGGGGCTGCTCACGGGGAATATGCTCACCCGCTACCCCGAGCTGTTCGGCGCTGTCGTCATCCAGGTGCCACTGTTGGATATGAAGCGCTACTCCCACCTGCTCGCTGGCGCATCCTGGATGGCGGAGTACGGCGATCCGGATAGCGCGGATTGGGAGTTCTTGCAGACGTTCTCCCCGTATCACCTGTTCGCCCCGGACGCCCACTACCCGCCGGTCCTCATCACCACCTCGACTCGGGATGACCGCGTGCACCCTGGGCATGCGCGGAAGATGGCGGCGAAGATGCTCGCTGCGGGCAAGGATGTGACGTACTACGAGAACATCGAGGGCGGGCATGGTGGGGCAGCGAACAACGCCCAGGCCGCGCACATGGCCGCGCTCGCCTACGAGTTCCTCGCAATCCGATTGGGACTCACGGGATGAGTCACTCGTCGAGGAGCCAATGATGCTGCAACCGCAGCGCCCGTTCTAACCCGGCGGCGACCCCCGCGAGCGTGAGCGCAATATTCACCCCGGGAGGCAGAGCGACGGGAGAGGCGAAGGTGAACCAGCCCGTGCCCTCCGCGATGGCTTCGACGAGCTGCGGAAGCTCCAACAGGAGCGAGCCGGCGAGTATCGACCACGAGAGCGCCCCGAGAAGCCTGCTCCACCCGCGGTGCTGCCGGTGGAACCGCAGGCGCCACGCTTCTGCCGTGCCCGCGATCGGCTGCAATTGCTGGGTGCCGCTCGGCGAGGTGAGGCGGGCGAGTTTCATTCCATACGTTGAGAGTTCCGCCTCGATGAACGTCTCGTTACCGAGGGCGAACTTTGCCGGGCTTCGCTGCCACGCCCACTGCGCGCCGTCGAGATAGAGGTAGACCCGTTCGTCGAGGTCGAAGAAGTTGACGTCGACGTCGTAACGAGCCCCGCGATGGTCGGTGCCGAACCTGCCCCGCCAGATGGAGTCCCAGCGCCGGAGCGGGCGAATGGCGCTGCCATCGCCCGGTCTACTCTTTTTCCCTCGACCCCCTGCCACAGCGCACGAGTATGCCAGGGGTCGTTCGAGAATGTCACGGGAAGCCCGGTGAGTGCTCCCACTCGGATCGGTTCAGCCCTCTCCTGCTCGCGCGCAGACCCAGCCCGGCGGCATCGCGCCCGTTGCGATGAGTGAGCGCAGTTCCGCCGCCTGTTCGGCGGGCAGCTCGGTGTCCAAGTGGGGGTAGACGATCGGTTCCTCCTTGGAGTTGTGCGACTCCAGTACCGCAAGCATCTCCTCGCATGCACCGATGAGGGCTGCGCGATCGGAGCTGTGTGCCGCAGCTTCGTCGAACCCGGCAAGCGCATCGTCGAGAGCATCCATCTGCCGCCACAAGACTCCGTGTTCGCGTTCCATCACCATGATCGGCATCGTCAGTCCGCCTTCACGGATCGGCGGGAACGCGAATACTTCCTCGAGATAGATGTGGCGCCGCAGCGCAGTCATCGCCTTTCGCAGGGGAGGGGCGAGCGTGCCGATGGGTTCGTCTCGCTCCAAGCCAGCAGCGAACTCCTCGATACCCGAATCGATCTCGTGGTGCTCCTTCGTCAGCGCCTGCGCCAGGCTCGAATCGGCCATTTCCCCTCCTAGCATCCGGGTCGCGCGATGTTGGGAGAAATTATACGGCGGCGCTCAATGCGCCGCAGCGCAACTGGCAGACTCGAGAGACATGAGCACTGATGCACCCATTGCTGTGATTACTGGCGCGAACAAGGGGTTGGGTTACTTCACCGGGGAGGGGCTGGCGCGGAAGGGCTACCGGATCATCCTCGTCGGCCGCAGACACGACCGATTGGTTGCGGCGCAGGAGACGTTAAGAACCCGAGTTCCCGGCGTGCGCACCGGGATCGCGATCGCTGATTTCTCTGGACTCACTACCGCCCGCAGCGGCGCAGAGTCCTTGTACGAAGCGGGGGTGGAGCGCATCGACGTGCTCGTGAACAACGCGGGCCTCATCCACGCGCCCCGCACCCGTGAAGAAACCCCGGACGGGTTGGAGCTCGTCATGGCAACGAACCTCGTTTGCCAGGTGGCGTGGCTCGATGCGGTGTTCGACATGCTCGCCAGCGATGCCCGGCTCGTGTGGCTGGGGTCGCTGGCAAGTAGGATCTGGGATTCCGCTCCGACGGATATCTACAGCGAGCGCTCGTACACTCCGTGGCGCACCTACACAAAGTCGAAGATCGCGGTGCAGGTGTTTGCGGTCGAGCTGGCGCGGCGGTTCGCGGCGGCGGGGTCGCGGCGTAGTTCGGTCATCGCCGATCCCGGCTATTCCCTCGGCGGCCTGACCGTGCGGGTACCGGGAATCAATAACCCGCACTTTCGCAAGGGCGCCCGCGAACTCCTGCAGTGGCCGTTCGCTCAGGGGAAGCACACCGGCGCGGCGCCTGTGATCCATGCGGCGTCCGCCCCGGAAGTAGCCAGCGGCGACGGGTGGGGACCGCGGTGGTACACCAAAGGTCGGCCCACCCGGCGCGCGCTCACTCGCTCGAGCACCGACCGGGCGAACGGGCTACGCCTGTGGGATCAGGTGATAACGGACGCGGATGCCGAGCGGCTCTCCGCAGCGCTGCCCACGGGTTAGCAGTTCTTCCTATTTTCGTTGTGGGCGCTGGCGTTCCCCTCGTGCAGGGCCGGACTCGCCGCGGAAGGTGGCGCGGAACTTTCCTTACCGTTCGGTAACAATTTGATCCCTGGGGCACAAAATCGGCGGGAATAGCGCGCGCATTTCTCCGCGGTCTGGTTCAATTCATTCCACCGGCACATCGCTGTGCGCAGACCTTCCTTGGAGGACTTATGAAACGGGGCAGAGCAGCCCTCGTCGCAGGAATCGCCGCATCGGCATTGCTGTTGACAGCGTGCGCTGAATCGCAGCGCGAAGCAACACCAGACACCGGCGCCGAGGATGACGGCGCCACCGATACCGACGAAGGCGGCGAAGGGGGCGGTGGGGACGACATCTTCATCTTCGGCGCCGCTGGGAAGCCGAAGCACTTCGATCCCTTCTACGCCTCGGACGGGGAGACCTTCCGCGCCACCCGGCAGATCTACGAACAGCTCCTCGATTTCGAACCCGGCAGCGCGCAGGTGGCGCCCGGGCTCGCGGAGTCGTGGGACAGCACCGAAGACGGTCTCACGTGGGACTTTCAGATCCGCGAAGGCGTGAAGTTCCACGACGGAACCGATCTGGACGCCGAGGCGGTCTGCTACAACTTCGAACGGTGGTACAACCAACCGGAGGCGGCGCAGACGGGCGCCGTCGCCTACTACTGGATCAACAACTTCGGCGGGTTCGCCGATTCTGACGAGGATTCGATCTACGAATCGTGCACCGCGACCGACGACATGACCGCGCAGGTGAAACTCACCCGGTTCACCTCGAAGTTCCCGGCGATCCTCGCCCACGGCGCGTACGCGATCGGGAGTCCCGCGGCGATGGATGAGCATGACGCCAACGGCGTGGAAACCAAGGGAGACGGGTTTGTCTACCCCGACTACGCCACGGAATACCCCACGGGAACCGGCGCGTTCCAATTCGGCGGGTACGACGACTCCACCGGTACCGTCACGCTCGACCGCAACGAGGACTACTGGGGTGAACCAGCCGGCGTGAGCCAGATGGTGATCCGCACGATCCCCGACGAGACCACGCGCCGTCAGGAACTCGAAGCGGGCACGATCCACGGCTACGACCTGCCCAACCCCGTTGACTGGGGCGAGTTAGAGGCGGCGGGCAACTCGGTCGAGATCCGCCCCGCCTTCAACATCCTCTACGTCGGGCTCAACGCGACGAATAACGAGGCGCTCAAGGACGTCAAGGTTCGCAAGGCCCTCTCGCACGCGATCAACCGCGAGCAGCTCGTGGCAACCCAGCTGCCCGACGGCGCAGAAGCGGCGAGCCAGTTCTTCCCCGACACGCTGACCGGGTACAACCCCGATCTCGAGCCGGACGAATACGACCCGGACCTCGCCAAGCAGCTGCTGGAGGAGGCGGGCCACTCCGACCTCACGATCGAATTCTGGCAGCCCACCGAGGTGACCCGGCCCTACATGCCCGATCCGGCGAACATCTACGACGCGATCCGCTCGGACTGGGAAGACGTGGGCATCACGATCGACGCCGTCGCCCTCCCCTGGAACGGTGGCTACATCGAAGGCACCGAGCAGCACAAGGCACACGCCTACCTGCTGGGGTGGACCGGTGACTACGACTCGGCGGACAACTTCATCGGCACCTTCTTCGTGGAGCAGAACAACGCCTTCTCCACCGAGAACTACCCGTTCGCCGATGATCTCACCCAGGCCCTGAAGGACGCGGACTCCGAACCCGATGAGGATGCACGGGTAGAGATGATCCAGGAGATCAACCGCCAGATCGCCGAGGATTACCTGCCCGGCCTGCCGCTCTCGCACAGCCCGCCCGCGATCGTGGTGAGCGCCGAGGTCCAGGGGCTGATCACCAGCCCGCTCGCGGCGGAGGACTTCTCCACCGTGACCCTGGGTGGTTGATCCCTGCTGGTTGATCCGCTCGATTCTGGGTGGGCTGGGAGGCCGGCCCACCCAGAATCCTGCCGTCCGCGCCTGTACGAAGTGAGCACATGACCAAATATCTCGTCCGCCGGGTCGGGCAAGCGATCGTTGCGCTGTTCATGCTGAGCATCGTGCTGTTCGCGTGGCTCCGCGCCCTGCCCGGCGGCCCCGTCTCCGCCCTGCTCGGGGAACGTTCCACCCCCGCCGAGCGGGAGGCCCTCGAAAAGGCCCTCGGCCTCGACCAGCCCCTGTACGTCCAATACTTCGCGTTCCTCAAACGGGCGATCTCCGCAGACTTCGGCGTCTCCACCGGGGTGCTACCCGGCCGGGACGCGATGGAGTTGTTCCTCACCCGGCTGCTCGCCACGGTGGAGCTCTCCGCCCTCGTCCTCACCCTCGCCGTCGTCGTCGCGATCCCCCTGGGTTATATCGCAGCCCGACGGCGCGGGGGCCCGCTCGATACCGCCGCCATCGTCTCTTCGCTCGTCGGGG
>CAMXUZ010000052.1 GCA_947251855.1 uncultured Ruaniaceae bacterium | reverse complement strand
AATAGTACAAAACTGAACAGCGCGGGATCGGCGCTAGGGTGGAAACATGTGGTTAGGCGTAACGGTGGCGATCCCCGAACCGTACCGGTCAGCGCTGGCAACGGCGCGAGCGAATTCGGGCGACCCCCTCGCGGAAACGATCCCGCCGCACGTCACGCTCGCGCCGCCGACGGAGGTCGACGGCGCACTGCTGCCCGACGTGCAACTCGCGCTGGAGCGAGTCGCCGCGCGCTACGCCCCGTTCACGATGTCGCTCACCGGCACGGGAACCTTCCGGCCGGTCTCGCCGGTGGTCTACGTCGCCCTGCGCCGGGGCTGGGAGGAGTGCACGGCGCTGCAGGAGCGGATCAACGACGGCGTGCTCGCCCAAGAACTGCAGTTCCCGTATCACCCGCACGTGACGATCGCCCACCACCTCGAGGATCCGCAGTTGGATCGCGCGCAGGAAGAGATGAAGGGCTTCCGCGCCGAATTCACCGTTTCGGCGATCGACTTGTTTGAGCACGAGGGTGAGATGTGGCGTAAAGTCCAGAGCTTCCACCTTCAGGGATAGAGCGGAAGAAAGGCGAGGATCGTTGTGGATAGACTCAAAGGATTCGTCACCTCGGCGAGCCAGTGGTGGGCGCGCCAACGCATCGCCCGGGCCCTCAAACGTTATTCCACCGGCATGGGCGGGCAGCTCTCCGGCGGGATCGCCCTCACCGGGCTGCTCTCCGTCGCCGCCGCCCTGACGATCGCGCTCACCGCGATGGTCGGGGTCTTCCGCCGCAACCCGGAGTTCCGCGACGTCGTCTTCACCCAGATCGACAACCTCCTACCCGGCGTCATCGACACCGGGGACGGGCAGGGGATCGACCCGAACAACCTCGGCTCCGGCGTGGGCTGGAGCATCACCGGGGTCATCGCCGTGCTCGTGCTCCTCAACACCGCGACCCGGGTGATGAAATCCCTGCGCACCTCGCTGCGGTCGATGTTCGGGTTGCACAACGCCGCGGAGAACTTCGCGATCAGCAAACTCCGGGACCTCGGGGCGTTCTTCGGCCTCGCGGTCTCGGTGCTCGTGACCTCGCTCCTCTCCGTGGGCGGGCGGGCGGCCTTCGACTGGATCCAGGAGACGATCGGGCACTGGGGGATCATCCCCGACACGCGGTTCGTGCTGCAGGGGATGACGATCCTCATCGGCCTCGTCGTCGACGCGAGCGTGCTCATGTTGCTCTTCCGCGGGCTCGCTGGCGCCCGGGTGCCGTGGCCCCAACTGTGGCGCGGCGCGTTGCTCGGCGCGGTCGGCACCGGGGCGCTACGTTACCTCGGGGCGAGCGTCGTCGCGAACGTCTCCGACAACCCGCTGCTCGCCTCCGCGGGGGCGGTGGCCACGCTCCTTCTATGGCTCAACATCGCCGCCCGGGTCACCCTCATGGCCGCGGCGTGGACGGCGGATCCCCCCGCCCCGCCGGAGCTCACCAAGGACATGCTCCAGCACCAGGACCAGTCGCCGAACTACGTGTCCGTCTCCGCCCCGGAGACCCTCGAGTGGGAGTACGGCGCGTACACGGGGCTCGTGCAGCCCCTACCGGCAGCCAACGACGCCTCCTCGGCCACCGAGGCGGCCGCTGAGGCCAAACAGCGCCGGGCGCGCACGGGCGGGTGGATCACGCGGATCAAGGAGTACCTCGCCCGCGAGAACCAGCCCGATGGTCACATCTACCCGGGCGAGGGTGCCGCCGTCGAAACGACCCCGGCACCAGCCGGGCCGCCGCCGCTCGTGCGCGCGACCCCGGACAGCCCACTGGGCAAGCTCAAGGAGAAGTTGGCGCAGCGCCCGCGTGATTAGAACGCGCGCGTGAGCATCGCCCGCTTCACTTCCGCGATCGCCTTGGTGACCTCGATGCCGCGAGGGCAGGCCTCGGTGCAGTTGAAGGTCGTGCGGCAGCGCCACACCCCTTCCTTGTCGTTGAGGATCTCCAGGCGCTGATCGCCGCCCTCATCCCGGGAATCGAAGATGAACCGGTGGGCGTTGACGATCGCCGCGGGGCCGAAGTACTGCCCATCCGCCCAGAACACCGGGCAGGAGGCGGTGCAGGCCGCGCACAGGATGCACTTGGTCGTATCGTCGAAGATCGCGCGCTGCTCGGGGGATTGGACCCGCTCGCGCGTGGGCTCCTCGGTGCCGTCGGTGATGAGGAAGGGCATGATCTCGCGGTAGGAGGCGAAGAACGGCTCCATGTCCACGATGAGGTCCTTCTCCACCGGCAGGCCCTTGAGCGGTTCCACCGTGATCGGCTTGTCCGGGTTGAGATCCTTCAGCAGGGTCTTGCACGCGAGGCGATTCCGGCCGTTGATCCGCATCGCATCGGATCCGCAGATCCCGTGCGCGCAGGAGCGGCGGAAGGAGAGCGAACCGTCCTCATCCCACTTGATCTTGTGCAGGGCGTCCAGCAGCCGGTCGGTTCCCTCCGCCGGGACCTGGAACTCCTGCCAGTAGCTCTGCGGGTTCTCCGCGTCGGGATTGAACCGCTCGATCTTCAAAGTGACCGTGAACTGAGTCACGGCGTCAGCTGTCGCAGTCATCAGTAGTTACGCTCCATCGGCTGGTAGCGGGTGACCACTACCGGCTTGTAGTCAATCTCGAAGTGGTGGGGAGCAATCCCGGCCGCATCCGTCTCCCCACCCTCGTCTTCGACGCGGTACACCATCGTGTGCTTCATCCAGTTCTCGTCATCGCGGGCGGGGAAGTCCTCCCGGTAGTGCCCGCCGCGGGATTCCTCCCGGTTCAGGGCCGCAGCGATGACCGATTCGGCGAGGTCGAGCATGAAACCGAGCTCGAAGGCTTCCATGAGTTCGGTGTTGAACCGCTTGCCCTTATCCTGCACCGAGACCCGGTTGTAACGCTGCTGCAGTTCCTGCACCTCCGCCTGCGCCTTCTGCAGCGTTTCAGCGGTGCGGAACACCTGCACGTCCGCGTCCATCGTCTCCTGCAGGTCCCGGCGGATGTCAGCGACCCGCTCGCCCACGTCACGGGCGAGCATCGCCTTGAGTTCGGCGGTGACGAGCGCTTCGGGGTTCTCCGGAAGCTCGACGTAGTCGGCCCTGCTGGCGTATTCCGCGGCGGCGATGCCGGCGCGGCGCCCGAAAACGTTGATATCGAGCAGGGAGTTCGTGCCCAGCCGGTTCGACCCGTGCACCGATACGCACGCGACCTCGCCGGCCGCGTACAGCCCCGGCACAATGTCCTCGTTGTTGCGCAGCACCTCCGCCTCGACGTTCGTGGGCACCCCGCCCATGATGTAGTGGGCGGTGGGGAACACCGGGATCGGCTCGGTGTAGGGCTCCACCCCGAGGTAGGTGCGGGCGAACTCGGTGATGTCGGGGAGCTTCGCATCGATGTGCTCGGGCTCGAGGTGGGTGAGATCGAGGAGCACGTAGTCCTTGTTCGGCCCCGCGCCCCGGCCCTCGCGGACCTCGTTCGCCATCGAGCGGGCGACGATATCCCGCGGGGCGAGGTCCTTGATCGTCGGGGCGTAGCGCTCCATGAAGCGCTCCCCATCGGCGTTACGCAGGATCCCGCCCTCACCCCGGGCCGCCTCGGACAACAGGATGCCGAGCCCGGCGAGGCCGGTGGGGTGGAACTGGGAGAATTCCATGTCCTCCAGCGGCAAGCCCTTGCGGAAGGTGATCGCCATGCCGTCCCCGGTGAGGGTGTGGGCATTGGAGGTGGTCTTGAAGATCTTGCCCGCCCCGCCCGTCGCGAACACCACCGATTTGGCCTGGATGACGTGGATCTCGCCGGTCGCGAGCTCGTAGGCGACGACCCCGGCGACCCGCTTGTCCCCGTTGCCCTTCTCCTCGTCGTCGAGCAGCAGCAGGTCGAGGACGTAGAACTCGTTGAAGAACTCCACGTCGTGCTTGACGCACTGCTGATACAGCGTCTGCAGGATCATGTGCCCGGTCCGGTCCGCGGCGTAGCAGGAGCGGCGCACGGGGGCTTCCCCGTGGTTACGGGTGTGGCCGCCGAGGCGGCGCTGGTCGAGGCGCCCCTCGGTGGTGCGGTTGAACGGCAGGCCCATCTTCTCCAGGTCGAGGACGGCGTCGATGGCCTCCTTGGCCATCACTTCCGCGGCGTCCTGGTCAACGAGGTAGTCCCCACCCTTGACGGTGTCGAAGGTGTGCCATTCCCAGTTGTCGTCCTCTACGTTCGCCAGCGCGGCGCACATCCCACCTTGGGCCGCGCCCGTGTGGGAGCGGGTGGGGTAGAGCTTGGTGATGACGGCGGTGCGCGTCCGTTTCGAGGATTCCAGGGCCGCGCGCATGCCGGCGCCACCGGCGCCAACGATGACGACGTCGTAGCGGTGTGTCTGCATTATTGCGTTTCTCCTAGGGTCAGGCTCGGCAGAACGAGGGCAGCAGTTCGGCGGCTGCGCCGGCGGGGCAGGGGTCGAAGGTGAAGATCACCAGGGTGCCGAGCACGATCGTGATCGCGCACGCGCCGTAGGTGAGGACCTTCAACACCGCCCGGGTGCCGTTGCGTTCGGCGTAGTCGTTGATGACGGTGCGGACCCCGTTGGTGCCGTGCAGCATCGCGAGCCACAGCATGAGCAGGTCCCAGATCTGCCAGAACGGGCTCGCCCACTTGCCGGCGACGAAACCGAAGTTGAGGGCGTTCACCCCTTCGCCGACCATGAGGTTCATGAACAGGTGCCCGAAGATGAGCACGATGAGCACGACCCCGGAGATGCGCATGAACATCCACCCGTAGAGTTCGAAGTTCCCGCGGGTCGATGTGCGCCGGGTGTACGGGTCGTTGGGAAGCGCGACTTTGACGTTGTTCATGATTAACCCCCGAACACGTTCATCAGGTGGCGGGGGAGGAACCCGGCCATCGTGACGACGAACAGGCCGATGACGATCCAGAACAGCAGGCGCTGGTGGCGCGCTCCCCACGTGGAGAAGTCCACGAAGAACACGCGCACGCCGTTGAAGGCGTGGTAGACGATCGCGGCGACGAGGCCGGCTTCGCCGAGCCCCATGATCGGCGTCTGGTAGTGCCCGATGACGCTGTTATAGAGCTCGGGGTCGACCCGCACGAGCGCGGTATCGAGTACGTGAACGAGCAGGAAAAGGAAAATGAGCATCCCGGTCACCCTGTGCGCGACCCACGACCACATTCCTTCATGGCCGCGATATAGGGTGCCGATGCCGCGCTTCTTCTTCGGCGCCGCAGGTGCTGCTGGCGGTGCAGACACGATCAAGCCTCCTCGGCAGTACTAACAACCCCAACCCACATTGCTGGAGAAGTACAGATTCGTTCCCATTTTAGACCCCTTGTGGTAGTGCTCGTGACGGAATCAGCCGCGGGCCTCGCGGCGTCGCGGGTTTAGGTGGGTGATCCGCCTCGCACTCCCACCCCCGGCTCGTGCGCGGCTAGAAGGTTTCCCGGCGCACGAGCTCCGGGTTCAGCACCGGCGGGGGGTCCGCCTGCGCGGGCAGGCTCACGAGCCGTACCATCTCGGCGCCGAGCGTTTCTGGGGCGATCGCGACGGTGGTGAACGAGGGGCGCACGTGCGCCGCGAGCGGGGTGTCCTCGCACAGGATCAGGGGCAGGTCCCGCCCCTCCCCGGCGAGGGCGTTCCACGCCCCGATCGCCATCGGCAACGTAGCGGCGATCACAGAATCCACCTCCCGGG
>CAMXUZ010000051.1 GCA_947251855.1 uncultured Ruaniaceae bacterium | reverse complement strand
CCTCGATGCTCTCCTCGGTGAGTCGGCGCACCTTCGCCACCTCGAGCGAATGGAACGTCGCGCGCCGCGTGGCATGGCTCATCGACTCCCCCTCAATGGACCTTGAAATAGTCGAACGGTTCCAGGCAGGCGAGGCACTCGTAGAACGCCTTGCACGCCGTCGACCCGAACCGCGAGACCTCTCGCGTGCGAATCGAATCGCAGCGGGGGCAGCGCACCCCCAGGGTGAGGAACACCGGATCGCTCGACCTGCCGCTCGGGGGAGCGATCCCGAACTCCTGGAGCTTGCGCTTGCCCTCCTCACTCATCCAATCGGTCGTCCACGCCGGGGAGAGGGTGTAGGTGACCTCGATGTTCTCGTAGCCCGCTGCCCGCAGGGCGTGGGTGACGTCGGCGCGCATCTGATCGATGGCCGGACACCCGGAATACGTGGGGGTGAGGACGACGTGGACCCCGTTCTCGCTCACGCGCGCCTCCCGTAGTACCCCTAAGTCTTCTATCGTCAGCACGGGCACCTCCGGGTCGGGCACCCGCGCGGCGAGGTCCCACACCTGTGCGGAGGCGGGGTCGGTGGGCCGGAGCTCGGCGCGGGTCACCATGCAGCACCGGGGAAGCGGCGGGCGAGGGATTGCATCTCCGGCAGGATGTACCCCAGCAGCGTGGAGTGCCGGCCGCGGCGCCCGCCGGCCTTTGCCGCCGGCACGTTCGGGAGCTCGATCTCCGCCCGGGCGAACACGTGTGAAACCGTGTCGTCGAACCCCGGGCGCAGGCTCGAGGGGAGCGGCACCGTTCGCGGCGCGAGGCGGGTGGTGAGATCGTCGTCCTCAAACAATTCGGCCACGTAGGGCCACAGGTCGAGGATCGATTGCAGGATCCGCCCGCGGGAAAGCTCCGTCCCCCCGGCGAGGCGGAGCACCCATACGCCCGCGTGCTCGAGGTGGTAGCGCACCTCGCGGGAGGCCTTCGCCGCGATCGCCTGCAGCGTGGGATCGTCGCTGGATTCCAGGGCGGCGTAGAGCCGGGCCTGGTAGGCGGAGAACAGCAGTTGCCGAGCGATCGTGTCGCCGAAATGGCCGTTCGGCTGTTGGACGAGCCAGCAGCATCGAAACTCCGGTTCGTCCCGGAAGTAGGCGAGCTCATCCTCGCTCTTCCCGCTCCCGCTCCCGGCGTAGTGCAGGAGGGCGCGGGCGTGGCCGAGGAGGTCGAGGGTGATGTTCGCCAGTGCCATGTCTTCCTCGAGTTCCGGAGCGCGGGAGACCCACCACCCCAGCTGCTGCGAGAGGATGAGGGCGTCATCTCCCAGGCGCAGCGCGTATTCGGCCGCGTCGGGGGAGGCGACGTGCCCGGCACCGGGAAGTTCGACGTCGAGTTCGACCTCCTCGAGCGAGACCTGGCCGTGGGGGAGGGGCGAAGCGGTCATAGGTGTTTCACCCCTTCGGCCTCGCGGTAGTAGGTCGCGTGGCGGTAGTTCTTCCCGGAAGCGGATTCGAAGAACTCCTCCTTGCGGTCGGGGTCGGAGGTGCTCAGCGCCTCGGAGGGGACCACCCAGATGGAGGTGCCCTCACCCCGGCGCGTGTACAGGTCCCGGGCGTTGCCCAGGGCGAGCTCGGAATCCGGGGCGTGCAGGGACCCCACGTGCACATGGCTCAGCCCCCGGTTCGCCCGGACGAACACTTCCCACAGGGGCCATGGGTGCCTCGACATCTCTGCGTCCTTCTCTCCTCTGCTACGCCGCCGCAGACTGCTGTTTCGCCGCGTACGCCGCGGCGGCCTCTCGCACCCACTCGCCCTCATCGTGGGCCTGACGGCGGTGACGAATCCGTTCGGCATTGGCCTCCCCGTTCCCGCGGAGCACTTCCTTGAACTCCTCCCAATCGAGCTCGCTCATCACCCACCTGCCGGCTTCTGCATCGAAATACAGCTCCTTATCCGGGCACTCCAGCCCGAGCGCCTCGAACTGGGGCTGGAGCATCCCCACGAACCGTGGGCGCACCTCATCATTGCTGAACCGTGTGGTCTTCCACGCCATCGACTGCGCCGAGTTCGGCGACTGGTCATCGGGCGGGCCGAACATCATCAGGGAGGGGAAGTACCACCGGTTCACCGCGTCCTGGGCCATCTGCTTCTGCTCCGGGGTGCCCCGGGCGAGGGTGAGGAGGATTTCGAAGCCCTGGCGCTGGTGGAAGGACTCTTCCTTGCAGATCCGCACCATCGCCCGCCCGTACGGCCCGTAGGAGGCGCGGCACAGCGGCACCTGATTGCAGATCGCTGCGCCATCGACGAGCCAGCCGATCGCCCCCATATCGGCCCAGGTGGGAGTGTGATAGTTGAAGATGGAGGAGTAGCGGGCCCGCCCGTCGATGAGCTGGCGGGTCATCTCCTCCCGGGAGATTCCCAGCGTCTGCGCCGCGGAATACAGGTACAGGCCGTGACCGGCTTCGTCCTGCACCTTGGCGATGAGGATCGCCTTGCGTTTCAGGCTCGGTGCCCGGGTGATCCAGTTCCCCTCCGGCTGCATCCCGATGATCTCCGAATGCGCGTGCTGGGAGATCTGGCGAATGAGCGTCTTGCGGTAGGCCTCGGGCATCCAATCGCGGGGCTCGATCCGCTCATCCGCCTCGATGAGGGCGTCGAAGCGGGCCTGCTGCGCGTCGTCGTCGAGTGTCGCAGTCATCGGGTCTCCTCAATGGGGCGGGCATTTCCCGCAATACTTACCGATCGGTCAGTTACTAACTATACTAGCGGGACGCCCAGGCGCAACAAGCGCGCTGGGAACACCCTCGATGGAGCGCGACGTGACGACGAACCACCGCCCCGCTGACGCGGAACCCGCGAACGCGGCCGACCCGAGGTGGTCGGCGACGAACATGGCCGCCTCCGACCACGCGAAGGCTCACTTCGGGATGTGGATCCAGGAGCTGCAGCGCGGCCGGGCGGTCCTTTCGATGCGAGTGCGTAAGGAGATGACGAACGGGTTCGCGATCACCCACGGCGGCGTGGTGTTCGCGCTCGCGGACACGGCCTTCGCCTACGCGTGCAACGAGACCGAGGCGCAGACCGTCGCGTCCGGTGCCGAGATTTCCTTCCTGCGACCGAGCGCCGCCGGAGACGTGCTCACTGCGTCCGCCGTCAGGCGCGTGCGGCAGGGCCGGACCGGGCTCTACGACGTCACGGTGACGAACCAGCGCGACGAGATCGTCGCGGAGTTCCGGGGCCGATCCTTCACGACCGCGCCGCACTAGGCCCATTCGATGAGGAAGGGCAACCCCTATCCGGGAGGCCTGCCGGTGGCTTAGTTTGTGCAGATACAGCGGACTGGGCGAGCGGCGCGAGGGGAGCGTCCACGGCCGAAGGAGTTGGCAATGGAGGTACAACCGGATCTTCGGGCGGAGGCGGCGAGCGCGTCGGGCCAACACCGGCGATCGCGCGGGCGGATGGTGGTCAAGTGGCTGACCTCCACCGATCACAAGGTGGTCGGATACCTGTACCTCATCACCGCATTCGGGTTCTTCACCTTCGGCGGGGTGCTGGCGATGCTCATCCGCGCAGAACTCCTCTTGCCGGGATTGCAGATCGTCAAGAGCACCGAGC
>CAMXUZ010000050.1 GCA_947251855.1 uncultured Ruaniaceae bacterium | reverse complement strand
CACATCGGCGCGAGGAAGATCCGGGCAATGTACTCCTCGTCGACGTCTCACCCGAGGGCACGACGTTCGAAAAACACGCCGTCGGCAACTGGTTGTTCCTCACGGTCGAGGCGTATCTCGGAAGTGAGGACGACGTCGCCGCCTTCTCCGATCGTCTCGCCAGCCTGCCGAACAAGGAACGCACCGCGCTGTGGCTTGCATTAACCGGAACGCTATCGACCAGAGCCCGAGCCGAGCTCGACCGAATCCTCGACGAACACCGCGACGTCTTCGCCCGCCTCGCCTTCTGGGATCGCCACACCGACCTCGTGACGGTCGCTAATGATTCTGATTTCCACGACCTCGGGCTCTCGGGATTTGCCGCCGAGGCACTCGAAGAACTCAACGAGATCGCCGGAACCGGCAGTGAGTCCGCTACCACGGCCCAGGACGCCCTCGCACTGTTGTACCGGTTCGCGGCAGGGGAGGCGGCAGCGAAATGAGAATTGAGAGAATCACGCTGCGAAACTTCCGGGGCGTGAAGGAATCGACGGTCGACCTTGCTCAAGGCGTCACCATCATCGCGGGGCCCAACGAGGTCGGGAAATCCTCGATCGCCGAGGCAATGCGCCTCCTACGCACGATGAAACACTCCTCCCGAGCGCGGTCGATCCTCGCGCTGCAGCCCGTGGGCCGGGACGTCGGGCCAGAAGTCGAGCTCGAGTTCTCCTCACGGGGCCACCACGTGTGGGTGCGTAAACAGTGGCTCCGGGAAGCAGCGACAGAATTGCGGATCAGCGGTGCGAGCAATGAACAGCACACCGGCGACGCCGCTCACGAACGGCTCAACACCTTCCTCGCTGAATCGATGGATGTGGAACTGTTCGACGCCCTCGAAGTGATTCAGGGCAGCTCCCTCAACGCCGCCGAACTCGTCGGATTGCGTTCCCTCACTCACGCCCTAGATGCCACGTCCGCTCCCGTTGCCGACCACGACGAACTCATCGACCGCATCGAAAGCGAATATAAGGACCACCTCACGGTCGGTGGTAAACCACGAGGCCGGTACCAACAGGTAGAAAAACAGGTCGAGGAGCTGCGCGCGGCGCTGGAGGGACTGCGTGAACGGAGCCGGGAAATGGACCGGTTGACCCTCGACACCGAACGGACGCAATCACAACTGACGGCCGACGAAGCCGACCTTCTGCGCGCTCAAGACAACCTCGCCACCTGTCAAGCCCGAGATGATGCGCTCACCGGTTTACGAGAGGCCGTCGCCGAAGCAAAGACCGCGGCGGAGAACGCTGCTGCTCGTGTTCGGGACGCGGCGACCGCCGCGAAGGCCCGTGAAGACCTCGTGGCCGAAGTGGCCCGGCGCGAGGAAACTCTACGGGAAGCCGGCGCAGCCGCAGGTGCGACGGAGGAAGAACTCGCAGCGCTTCAGGGGAGCGGAGCAACGCTCAGCAAGGCGAGAGATTCCGCCCGTAAGAAGGTTGATGTGGCCCGCAGCGACGCGGCGAAAGCGTCCCAGGCAGTCACGGCTGCTCTCGATGCGGAAGCGCTCGCACAGCTCCAGGAGCGACTCGATACCGCGCTCGCCGCTGAGGAGCGCCGGCTCGCCGCCGCCAAGCTCATCGCCAACTCCCATGTGAGCGCGGAACTTCTGGAAAAGATCGCCGCACGCAGCACCGACGTCCACGTCGCCCGCAGCGCCCGGGAAGCCGCTTCCGCACGCGTGCGGATCCGCGCGGAAGGGGAGAGCGCGCTCGACGTCGACGGTGAAGAGCTCGAGGAGGAAGCCGAAATCCTCGTCACCGACCCCGTGGTAATCACGGCGCCCGGTGTGGCGCGCATAGAGGTGCATCCCGGCGCCCTGCCAGAAGACCTCGAACGCGCAGTCCAGGAAGCGGAGGACGCGCTCGCGGCCGCGCTCGAAAAGGGGCAGGTGGCCACAGTCGCGGCGGCGCGCGAAGCCGCCGCCCAGCGGGCGAAGGCCGAGGAGGAGCGTAACCTCGCCGACCAGGTCTTCCGGGCCGCGGTGGGAACTGAGTCCCTCGAGGAGCTCAGAGAGCAGCACGCCACTCTCGCCGCGCAGTGTGAGGCGACCACGCCGCAACCCGAGCAGGGGCCGGAAGCGGAACGAGAAGACCCACGAAATCTCGCTGAACTACGCGAGAACGCCGCGCTCGCGGCCACAGCCGCGGAGGAAGCCGAGGCCGCGCTCGAGGCGGCGCAGAAGGCACTCGAGGATCACCACAACGAAACTGCGCGCCGGCGTGAACAGCACATCCGCGCCGAATCGGCGCGCGAGAACCAGGCTGAGGAACTCACCCGCGTGACCGCGGCCCTTGAAGCGGCGCGTTCGGAATACAGCGACGAAGGGCTTGCGGCTGAGGTCGCTGCTGCGAAGGAGGTAGCAACGGTGACCGAAGCTGCCCGCCGCGAGGCGGAGGAGCAGCTCGCCGCTGCAAACCCTGAAGCCGTCGACATGGAACTCGCCAATGCCAAGGAGTGGATGGAGTCTGCTGTCGAACGGGTCGATGACACCCGCGGGCGCCTTCGCGCCGTCACTGCGCTGTTGGATGACCGCGCGAAGCTGGGAATCTATGACGAGCAGCAAGAGACCGAGAGCAGACTGCGCAGCGCCGAACGCGAGTACCACAGCCTGCGCCGGCGAGCTGCAGCGGTGCGGCTGCTGCGGGAAGTGATGATCCGCCACCGCGACGCCGCCCACGCCCGCTACGTCACCCCGTTCGCGGAGCAGATCGAGCGACTCGGCCGGATCGTGTTCGGCGCGGACTTCTCCGTCGAGATCTCCCCAGAACTCGCGATCCTCAGCCGCAACTTGAACGGCCAGACCGTGCCGTTCGAATCCCTCTCCGCGGGCGCGCGCGAACAGCTCGGCCTCCTGGGCCGGCTCGCCTGCGCGGCCCTCGTCGACCCGCTCGAGGGCGCGCCCGTCATCCTTGACGACACCCTCGGTTTCGCCGACGACACCCGCCTCAAGAGTCTCGGGGCGGTGCTCAATGATGTCGGAAAGGACGCCCAAATCATCGTGCTCACGTGCCAACCGGC
>CAMXUZ010000049.1 GCA_947251855.1 uncultured Ruaniaceae bacterium | reverse complement strand
CCGTGGCGGGAATCGAATTCCTCATCGACCCCGACGCGAACGAGCTTGCGCGCAAAACCGCCCACCTGCGCTCCGACCTGCTCGTCGCCTCCCCGGGCTGGCCCCCGCACCACCCCGTGCTCGCCGGCTGGCACGGACCGGTGTGGAGCGACATCGAGCTCGCGTGGCACCTCGCAGACCCGGCGACCCGGTGGATCACCCTCACGGGCACGAACGGGAAGACGACGACGGTGGGAATGGTCGGCGCGATCCTCGCCGCAGCGGGGCGCAACTACCGGATCGTCGGCAACGTCGGGGTGCCCATCGTGCGCACCATCTGGGACGCGCGTGAGGAGCGACTCGACAACCTCGCCGTGGAACTGTCGAGTTTCCAACTCCACCACGTCCATTCGGTCTCCGCGGTCTCCGCGGCCGTCCTCAACCTCGCCGACGACCACCTCGACTGGCACGGCAGCGCCGAGGACTACGCCCGGGCCAAGGCCCGCATCTACGCCCACACCCGTGCCGCGTGCGTGTACAACGCCGACGTCCCCGCGACCCGGGAGATGGTTGAAGAGGCCGACGTCGTCGACGGGGCCCGCGCGATCGGGTTCACCCTCGTCACCCCGCGAGTAGGGGAACTCGGGCTCGTGGAGGACGCCCTCGTCGACCGCGCCTTCATCTCGCAGCGGCGCACCCACGGCCAGATCATCGCGACCCTCGACGACGTCCCCAGCGTCGCCGACGCCAGCGGTCTCGCCCCCCACCTGGTCGCCAACGCGCTCGCCGCGGCGGCGCTCACCCTCGCCGACGGGGTGGGCCACGAACAGGTGCGCGCGGGACTCGCGCAGTTCCACACCGCCGACCACCGCCTCCAGCGGGTGGGCCAGGTACGCGGAGTGAACTTCATCAACGACTCCAAAGCGACGAACGCCCACGCCGCCGCAGCCTCCCTCGCCGGGATGCAGGAGGGGCGGGTCGTGTGGATCCTCGGCGGGCTCGCGAAAGGCGCACAATTCGACGACCTCGTTCGTTCCCGCGCGGATAAACTGCGCGGCGCCGTCATCATCGGCACCGACCCGGAGCCGTTTTCCGGGGCAATTACCCGACACGCCCCGAAGGTTCCAACCGAAATCATCGACCCGGGTGACGATGAAGTCATGATCGCCGCAGTCCGCGCCGCCATGAACCTCGCCCACGCGGGGGACACGGTGCTGCTCGCACCCGCCGGGGCGTCGATGGATCAATTCAAGAGCTACGAGGCTCGGGGGGATGCGTTCATTGCGGCGGTAGCGGCATTGGGCGGGGACGGCGAATGAGCATCACCCCCACCCGCAAACGCCCACACCCGCCCCGCACCACCGCCCGCCGGCCCGCTGCTCCGAGCCGCTCTCGGCAGACGCCGGCCCCGAAACAGAAGAAAGCCCCGGCCTCACCGCCCCCCGCGGCGGGAGCTGATTCCGAGGCACCGACGGGCCGGATCTGGGATTCCCCCACAACGAGCTACTACCTTCTGGTCAGCGCGACGATCCTGCTGCTCGCGCTCGGGCTCGTCATGGTGCTGTCCGCCTCCACGGTGTATTCGCTGCGGGACACCGGGGGCAGGACCCCGCTGTCCGGGTTCTTCAGCCAAGCGAAATATGCGCTCATGGCGATCCCCGTCGCCGTGGTGATCGCGCACCTGCCGCTGAAATGGCTCAAGGCCCTCGTGTGGCCGGCGATGCTCGGTAGCCTCGGCCTGCTCGGGCTCGGCCTCATCCCGGCGTTCCGGGTCGCGGCGGGCGGAAACGAGGCATGGATCGTCATCGCCGGCCAATCCCTGCAACCGGGGGAGATCGCGAAACTCGGCCTCGCGCTGTGGCTCGGGCTCATGCTCGGGAACAAACAGCACCAGCTCGATAAGGTCTCCCACGTCGTGTTCCCCGCGGGAGTGGGCATCCTGCTCGTGCTCGCGGGCGTGCTCCACACGAAAGACCTCGGCACCGCGCTCATCTACTTCATCCTCGTGGCCGGCGCGATGTGGGTGGCCGGGGTGCCGGCGATGATGTTCGCCGTCACCGGGATGGTCGCCGTCGCAGTGGTGACAGCATTCACCATCACCTCCGGCAACCGGATGACGAGGATCCTGCAGTTCCTCGGCAAGGGGGAGCACGACCCGCTCGGGCTGGATCTGCAACCCGTGCGCGCGTTGCAGGGCCTGGGCACCGGCGGGTGGTCCGGGGTCGGCCTCGGCGCCTCCCGAGCGAAGTGGCTGTACCTGCCCGAGGCGCACAACGACTATATCTTCGCGATCATCGGCGAGGAACTCGGGCTGCTCGGCACCCTCGTCGTGCTTGCCCTCTTCCTCGCGCTGGCGGTGGGGATGACCCGGGTCGTCAAACGCCACCCGGATCCCTTCGTCAAGATCGCCACCGGCGGGATCGGGGCCTGGATCCTCGGGCAGGCCGCGATCAACATCGGCGTGACGATCAACCTGCTGCCGGTCATCGGCGTCCCCCTGCCGCTCATCTCCGCCGGCGGATCCTCCCTCATCACGACCCTGTTCGCTCTCGCCTTCGTCATCGCCTTCGCACGCTCCGAACCGGGCTGCGCCGAAGCGCTCGCCTCCCGCCGATTCCGATTCCGCCGCTCGCTAGCGGTGCTCGCCCCGGGGCGCGGCCGTGGCAGATAACACTCCTCGCCCAAGGAGCG
>CAMXUZ010000048.1 GCA_947251855.1 uncultured Ruaniaceae bacterium | reverse complement strand
GGCGACGGCGCGGCGGACCTCATCGAGCTCTGTGCCCGCGGCCGCGCGGAACACCTCGGCGAGGAGCTCGTCGCGGGAACCGAAGTAGGTGTACACCGTTCCTGCGCTCACCCCCGCCGCCTCGGCGATCGCCTTCACGCTCGCGCTCGCGAACCCGGCATCGGCGACGATCCCGTGCGCGGCCTCGAACAGGGCCGCTTCGCGCTCACGCCGCGCGGCCTCGGTCGCCTTCGTCGGCCGGTACGCCATCGTGCCTCTCCTTCGGTGCTCGCCGTCCTCGGGCTCTTCCACAAACAATTGAATCATGGTTCAATTGTTTGTGGAAGGTCAATGACGATACGCGGCGGGCCTGCCAGCTCGGTGGGAATTGCCGCAAGAAAGCGCAGGAACGATGGATCTTACGGCGATGTTCGAAAGCACCGCGCACAAGTTTCCCCACAAAGAGGCGTTGGTGTTCGCCGACACCGCGGCAACCTATGCGGAACTGCTCGAGGCATCGAAGAAATCGGCGGCGGCGCTGCGCGACGCCGGGGTCACCAAGGGGAGCCGCGTGGGGGTGATGACCTTCAACACCCCGGGTTTCGTCGTCGCCGCCCTTGGCATCTGGCGGGCGGGGGCGACCCTCGTGCCGATCAACCACAAGCTCTCCGGCACGGAGGTCGCCTACCTCGCGGAGCACTCGGGCATCAGCCTCGGGATCGTCTCCGAGGAACTCGCCGCGACGGCGTCCGAGGCCGCTCCCGAGATCGATTGGCTCACGACGAATGACGACCTCACCGGGTCGTTCGACGCCGCGGTGGGGCAGGCTCCGGCCTGGGAGGGCGTGGCCGTGAGCGAGGAGGACGTCGCTCAGATCCTCTACACCTCCGGCACCGTTTCCCGCCCGAAGGGCTGCATGCATTCACACCGGGGGCTCGCGACCGTCGCGGCCTACACCTCCGCCACCGTCGGTCTGCGCCGGGAAGATCGGTTCCTCATCGCCATGCCGATCTGGCACTCCTCCCCACTGAACAACTGGTTCCTATCGATGCTCTTCATGGGCGGAACCACCGTGCTGCTCAAGGAGTACCACCCGATCGAATTCCTCACGACCGTGCAGGAGCACCGGACCACCGCCTTCTTCGGGGCCCCGATCGCCTACCTCGCCCCGCTGCAGGTGGCGAAGGCCCAGGGGATCGACCTATCGGAATTCGACCTTTCCAGCATGCGGGTGTGGACCTACGGCGGGGCACCCATGGGCGCCGACACCGTGCGCACCCTGCAGGCCGCGTACGGCTCGGAGAACTTCTACCAGGTGTACGGGATGACCGAGATGGGCCCGGTGGGAACGGCGCTCTACCCGGAGGAACAGGTGAAGAAGGCCGGCGCGATCGGGGCCGGGGGAATGCCGGGTGTGGACGTGCGGGTGATGACGCTCGGCGGGGAGCCCGCGCTGCCCGGGCAGGTGGGGGAGCTGTGGATGCGCTCGGACACCCGCATGCTCGGCTATCTCGGTGACCCCGAGGCAACAGAGGCGGCCTTCGAAGGCGAGTGGTGCCGCACCGGGGATCTCGCCCGGGTGGATGAGGATGGCTACCTCTTCATCGTCGACCGCCTCAAGGACATCATCATCACCGGCGGGGAGAACGTGTTCTCCCCCGAGGTCGAAGAAGCGCTCCTGCAGCACCCGAAGATCGCCGACGCCGCCGTCGTTTCTCGCCCCCACCCCGACTGGGGTGAGACGATCGTCGCCGTCGTCGTTCCCGCCGAAGGGGCGAGTGTGGAACTGGCGGAGGTGCAGGAATTCCTCTCCTCCCGGCTCGCGAAGTACAAGATCCCACGCGAACTCCTCACCCGCGAGGCGTTGCCCCGCAACGCCTCCGGCAAGCTCACCAAGCATGTTCTGCGCGAGGAGCTCGCCGGCTGATCGAGGTACTTATCGCTAGGCTTGCCGAAGAGCAATCTGCAGCGGGCGCGGCGCTCATGGTTGTGGAGTTACGTCACCGGTGAGCCCGGAGCCCGGGCAAGGGGAGGTATCGCATGGCGTTTGATCCGGCGTTCCACGAACGCGTCAACGCACCTGCGCCCGGGTGGTATCGGTGGCCGAGCCAACCCTTGACGCTATGGAAATCTCACGCCGTCTACCTGTGGTGGGACGGCGGAAAGTGGGCGGATCAGGTGTATACGCGATCGGACATGTTCCCCTTGGCTCGGCACCGGTCGGTCATCAGCACCGAGGCGATCGCCGTCGGCGCGCTGGGCGGGGTGTTCGCTGGAACCGTTCTCCTCCTGGATCTCTTCCTGGTGGCGAACCTGTGGCTGGGCGGCGCGGTGAGCTGGAGCGCGCCGGACGTCATCTGGGTGTTGCTTTCGATTGCGGGCTACCTCGTCGGTGGGTTCGCGCTGTACAACGGGATCCGGGCGCGGAAGCATCTTCGCTCCTTGCCCCCGGCGAACCCCGGGCCGTGAGCGCAGGCGGCGATGGCAGGCCTTCACCCCACCCGCCGCATCAGTAGCGGAGCAGGTGGGGTGAACAGCCTCAGGGCTATAACAGCCGCTGGATCGCGCCGGTGACCTCGGCGAGTTTCTCGTCCGGGTTCCCCGCGGCCGCGGCGTCGACCACGCAGTGGCGCACGTGATCCTCGAGCAGCCCCACGGCAACCCCCTCCAGGGATTTGGTGAGCGCCGAGATCTGGGTGAGGATGTCGATGCAGTACCGCTCTTCCTCCA
>CAMXUZ010000047.1 GCA_947251855.1 uncultured Ruaniaceae bacterium | reverse complement strand
TTCGCCGACGGTGGCCGGTCCCTTGGCGAGACGAGACAAGATCGCTCGCCGCGTTGGATCGGCCAATGCGGTGAAGATGAGGCTCAACGAATCACGCCCTTCCAATTTGCCTGCTCCTTAATTGTGGGAGTGCTTAACTATAGTGAGGTGCGTCGAAACGAGCAAGGGCAAAGAGTCGCTCTTCTTCGTTGTTTGGGCGTGCTACGGCGGAAGTGGGTAGGCAGGTGAGTACGATAAGCGGGTGACAGATGAACCGTTGCGACGAGCGCGAAACTCCCCGCGTCGAATTTCAAAGTTCGAAAGAGACACGGGTGAGATCCTCCGTTCCGCCGATTCGCGCCGCATTCACAGTTGGGTCGAAGAGATGACCCGTACCGGAGAAATATCGTTCCCCATCAGTCCCGGCAAGACGGCCCTTCACGCAATCGGAGCATGGGCCCTCGTCGCCCTGCTCTCGCTCCTGTTCCTTTTCACGCCGGTCTCGACGTGGAATCCGTTAGCAAATCCCTCGTTCATGAGCTTCGCTACCCTGGTGATCGGCTGCGCGTTTCTGCTGATCCTCCTGCAGGCATTGGTCGCTGCCGCATGTTGGACATTCGTGTTGCCTGCAGCCAAGCCGCGCCTGGTGATCACGCGAGGCGAGATCCGGTCGTTTCGCCGCAGCAGTGGGGTAGACGTCCTACTCTTCTCTGTTCCCTGGCGCGAGATTGCCGCGATAAACGTGTTAGCCAATCGCCGCCGTTTACCAGTAAAACCCGGGCGGCTACTCCTGACGATCACTTTGCGCGACGGCACTGTTTCCGGATTGTTCACGCGGAGAAATAAACCTGGCCTTCCCGCGACTTCCCTCGTGGTGGGAGTCCTTGAGCCGCGCGTCATTGACCTTGCTGGGTTTCTCGTAAGAGTGCGAGAGGCCGCTGCGAAGGAGACGTTCTAATGCCGCGTGTGAGAAGTTCAGAATCAACTCGCTCCGGCATTGACCTTGCGATAGTGGTCTGGCGAGATCGGAGCCGCGACTCCGGCGCCGAGTTCGGGCCGTTCAGAGCGCCAAGCTTTTCACGGGGGCACGTGCTTCGTTAAGGTGATGCAGCATGCGAATGCCTAGGATCAATCTCGCTGCGATGAGTCGCGGCAGCGGTCTGCGCGCCGCCAGTATCCTCATAGTGGCCCACCTTGTGCTCGCGTGCGTGGCATGGGGGTTTTGGTTCTTCGGGCTCCTGCCGATCTTCGACGACGTGCATTGGATCCCCGCCACGCTCGCCGTCGCGTTCCTACTGGTGAGCCTCGTGCTCACGTTCGGTGCGTTCGGTATGTGGGGGACTCCCACGACGGGCGGGCGAGATTACGGTGAGGCCTACGAGGAGTCGTTCTCGCCCAGGGTCGGCATGGGTCTGGGGTGGCTGCGTTGGTTCCTGCAGATCGTGCTCGTGTTCGCGATGTTCATTCCCACCGCCATGACGGTGTTGAACATCCGCTGGTGGCATCTGGCGGGCACCGACGAACTCGACGCTCTGCCCGAGCGCGCCGCGACCATTCCAGTCATGGCCGACTGGCAGCGCACGAGCACCGAGGCCTCGGAGACCGGAATCCCTGAGTTCATGAAGACGACCGAAGAGGGTCCGGAGCCATCCGGGTTCGTCGAGCAGAGGTTCGAAGTCGCCGACTCGTTCACCTTCGAGGATCTCAAAGAATGGCTGGAAGGGCCCGAGTGGACGACGCCCGCTACCGGCGAGGCATTCGGGCAGATCGAGGTCGACCAGTGCACGGCGGACAGCGCTCGCTGTGACGCCCGAGCCGTGCCGCCGGAGGGTGAAGAGGCCGAATACTTCATCCGTGCCCAGTTCCGCGAGCCGGTCTCGAGACACGGCGATCCCGAAGTTGTGGTCCGGCTGAAGTACCACGAGTACGTGCCACCCGACTGGGATGTGTCCGACGAGACGGTCGAGCGCGCCTACGCGATTCCCGTGCCTGAAGACTGGCGCGAGATTGAGGCGGACGGGACTAGGACAAGGAATGGCGAAACCTTCAACCGGAGATTCCATGTGCCAGGATCCTTCGGACCGGAGGATCTGGAGGCCTGGATGAAAGGGCCGGAATGGGCCTCTCCCGATAGCGGCGAGCCGTTCGGGGAGATCGAGGTCGATGACTGCGAGGAGAAGGGGTCGGCGAGCTCTGCGTACTACGCGTGCTCGGCCATGGTGTCCGGCACCCAGCGCGTTCCGGGCCAGCCTGGTTCCGGACCGATTGAGACGGTGCAGGCCACCCTCGACGCCGACCATATCGTGCGCGTGCGTATGGAACGCAACGGTTGAGCGCTCCCGCTCGAGCAAATGCGACACTGCCCCTGACAGGCGAGAGCGTGGTGCTGGGATCTGGATGGTTGGGGGCCGCGGGAGGTTAGACTCCAGAACTTGCGCGAGGGGATTCACTCGGCAGGCGTACCGCGCGTAGCGAGAGCGGCGTGGAGAGGCACCATCCACGCGTAAGGGCGTGCGGTCCGGTCAGATTGCCGTTTGGTTCTGCCCGGGGGAGCAGGTGCGGGACGATAATGAGCTTCGCGCCACCGTTCTCTCCCTGCAGCGTCCCGATCAGCCGGAGCGATCCTCACCTTCCTTCGCCGCGCGCTCGAGTTCAGTGTCGGAGATGATTGCCTCTCCGGGATCGGCGGCATCAGTATCGTTTCCGAAGCGAAGTTCGTTCATGTAGGGGGTGGGCAGCCCCCGCCGGTAGTCGAGAAATTCTTTCGCGTAGTACTGCCGTGCCTCATCAACGCTGCGCTGTTCCATCACGATGTCCCGGGCGAGATTAAGAGCGAGGTTATTCGCCTCCTCGTCGTGGCACCGAGCGGAGAGTTCTCCCTGAGTCCTGTCGACCACGACGCTGCCATCAAACGCTGCGAGTTCCGAAACCTTCTCCGGTGGAACGTGAAAGCCGATCACGGATTCCACGGAATCGTTATGGGGAGAGGGGAACTGGTGCTCAGAAAACTCTGCCGTGGCGGTCATCCGTTTCCAGGGACCGGGCTGGGGCCAAACCAGGAGCGAGGGGGTCGTTTCCTGGGGCTCGCCATATTTATCGACGACGAGCTGCGCGGCCCCACGTGATTCGTCGGGCCACTTACTGATGATGTCTGCTGCGGTGCTCACGGGTCCTCCTTGGGCGGGGCTCTTCACGCCTCGGCTGAGATGCGTTGCCCCACGGTAGGAACTGCCGGCCCGGATCACAACCCCCTTGCGTCACGGGGCGCCTCAGCGCTCCGCTTCCAGCACGCGGATGGCCAGTTGCACACGATTGGTCACGTGCAGTTTCGCGAACAGACTCGCGAGGTGGGTCTTTATCGTTGTCGGGCTGAGAAATAGAGTCTCGGCAATCTCTGCATTCGTCAGTCCTTGCGCAATGCACCGGGCTACTTCCCATTCCCGCGCGGTCACGTACTGAGGCGGAGGAGGAACGCTCGGGCCAGGCCTATCGCCGGGCTCGTCCTCAGGCAGGCGGGCAAGAGCAACGAGCCGCTGGAGGGCTCCAGCAGAGATCAGTGGTTGATCGGTGGCTGCGTCACGGATCGCACGTAGCAACGCCTCAGGAGTGGAATCCTTCAACAAGAACGAACACGCGCCGAGGCGCAACGCATCGAGCAGAAAGTTGTCCGTATCAAAAGCGGTGAGGACGACGATACTCGCCCTCGCCTCGGAGTCCTTCAGCACCCGCGTTGCCTCCAACCCGTCCATTCGCGGCATCCGGATATCCATAAGCACAACATCAGGATCATGGTGGGCTACGGCCTCGATGGCTTCGTGGCCATCTGCGGCCTCACCAACGACCTCGATACCGTCAACGCCATCGACCATCAGCCGGATCCCGGCTCGCATGAGCGGCTCGTCATCAACAAGGAGTACGCGGATGCGATCTTGGGTCATCTCAGTGGGACCTCCAAACGGACGCGGAACGTCCCGTCGCTGGTTCTCCCATAGCGGGAAGTACCACCGAGGAGGGAGACTCGTTCCTGAATCCCTAAAAGCCCGTGACCGGTGCCCAGACGCTGAGCGTCGTCACCCGGGCGTTCAACCGTTTCGTTCTCCGAAAGGAGGACGATGGCGTCGTCGCATTTCTCTAAGGAGATGACCACCTCGGACTTCGCCGCGTATTTCTTCGCATTGTTGAGCAACTCCGTGATTGCCCGCACGAGTGCGTTAGTGGTGGCAGGGAACTCCTGAAGTGCTTCTTCGTTCACGTTCCTCCACTGAAGAATTGCGGAGAGCCCTTCCGCGCGAGTCTTTGAAATTAGGGCATGGATGTCTGCAGGCGTGGGCGAGGGAGCGGTCGAACGGTCGGATCTCCTCAGCGCACTAAGGACCTCGTGGAGCATTTCTCCGGCACGGGCCGAGGCGTCCCGGGCGACCATCGCTGATGCCCGCTGCTGGTCGAGGCTGAGATCCTCCCGATAGGCGATCGCGCCCGCATGCATCGCAATGATCGAGAGCTGGTGGGAGACCCCGTCGTGCATCTCACGGGCGAGGGCGGTGCGCTCGTCGGCCCGAACCCGCTCGATCTCCGCTTCCCGAGCGGCCTGGATTGACTTGGCTTGCGCGACTATTGCGGCGGTGAGCGCAGTTCGTGACGCACGTGCATTTCCCCACAGCAGCGCCGCAACAGGGATGAGAGCGGCGACGAGCGCGTTGAGGGCGATCGATCCTCGCTCGCCCACGGCCGCATCTTGCCAATAGAAGAACGCTGTACCCGCGGAGGTGAGGACCACGACGGTGGCGGTATTGATCGCGCGGGAACGGTGTTCACCCAGACGCGCAATGGCGAGGATGCCCGCTACGCCCGCGAGCGAGCTGACGAGACCGCTGAGGGCGATCAATCCGTTGAGCGGGAGCGATCGGCGGGCGACCCCGACTAATGAACATGCGAGAATCCCCACGATGAGGTCAGCCGCGAAGAAGCCCGCGAGCCGGTCGAGTCCAGCCTCTCCATAGGAGTCGAGGGAGAGCCCGAGGTTCAAAAGAAACACCCCGAGGCCGATGACGAGGCAGGCAAGCGAAATCACCGCAGCGCGGAGTTTCGGTGATTCGCGTAGAAACCTCGCGGAGAATGGCAGCAGCCGATTGACGTCATGCTGCGCGAGGGGAGAGGCGGGCATAGAAGCATTCTAAGAACCTTCGCAGCCGAGCAGATCGTCCAAAAGGACGAAGCGGAGCCTTCGAACTCCATAACAACGGATGATCCCCGAGCCCCTGCCGTCGAACAACAATAGGGGCCGTGACGCACAAATCATGGAAAACCGCACCGTTTCGATACCACCTCCTCGCCCGCGAGATGGACACATCTTCTCGCTGGTGGCGCCCCCTCACGTCGATAGCTCTGAGCTTCGCGCTGTATAGCGGCGGGGTGGTCGTACTCATCAGCCTCATCCTTGCGACCGCAGCGATCGCCGAGCACCTCGGCGGGGGCGTGGCGTGGAGCACGACCGAAGAGTTCACCGACCCCACCCGGCCACTGGACATGGTCGCGATGCTCGGGTTGGTTGCCCTTATGCTTCCCGCAGCGGTGCTGGGCTCCAGGTGGGGTGGCCGAGCTCCCGGGATCATTCATTCCACCTCCCGCCGAATCCGGTGGAGACTGATATGGCGCCCCGCCGCCGTCGTGTTTCCGATCTACACGATCTGGATCGCGGCGACCTTCCTGCTCACCGGTACGGAGGGCTTCTCATGGCCCGGCCTGAACCTGCGCACCACCGTAGTGCTCGCGGTCATCGTCGTTCTCACCCCGCTGCAATGCGCCGCCGAGGAGTACGTTTTTCGAGGTCTGGCGCAACAGACGCTCGGAACCTGGCTGAAATCACCGGCCTGGGGGATTCTTGTGCCCGTGCCCTTCTTCATGATCGGGCACGAGTACGGTTGGCTCGGGCAGATCGATATCGCCGTGTTTGCGATCTGCATGGGCCTGCTCGTATGGAAGAGCGGCGGGCTCGAACTCGCCATCGTGCTTCACACTGCTAATAACCTCAATCTCTTCCTCCTCAGCCCCTTCAACCCCTCGATCCTCGGGCAGGGTGACGTCGAACCCCTCCAGCTCCTCATGTCGGCGACCTTGACCGTCGTGATGACCGCCGCTGCCTGGATGTGGCTCTCACGCACCGACACCAGGAGAGGGCTGATACTGATGGAACCACGGGATCAACCGGAAGAGACGGCTCACCCCGTCGTCGTCTGAGATCCCGGCGGCGCTCACCGCTCATGAGAGGAGTCTCCGCCGGTATCGCGCCGGTGGGAGGCGTGAGCGCGAGGGCGGACCAACTATCCTATCTGCTCAGCGAAAGGGGGGAAACGCCTACCTAAACGAGGGGTCGCGGAGTAGGGTCGAAAAAAGAGTCCCACCGCGCCCCTCGGTGCACTCGCCGCCCAGGAGCGATGGTCTACTTGAGGAGTGCAGCAATGACGAGCAACAGTTTCAATTCCCTGAGCCAGTTCACGGTTGCGGACCAAGAGTACGAAATCCATCGCCTCGATGCGATCGAAACGAACGTCAACCTCCCCTACAGCATGAAGGTGCTGCTGGAGAACCTGCTCCGCAATGAGGATGGTCGGCTGGTGACGGCAGAGCATGTGAAGGCGCTCGCGCAGTGGGATCCGAAGGCAGAATCGAGCACCGAGATCCCCTACACGCCGGCGCGGGTATTGATGCAGGACTTCACCGGGGTGCCCTGCGTGGTCGACCTCGTAGGAATGCGGGATGCGATGGCGGGCCTGGGCGGGGACCCGCGCAAGATCAACCCGCTCATCCCGACGGAACTCGTGATCGACCACTCCGTCGTCGCGGACGTCTTCGACCGGCCCGATGCGTACAAGATTAACGCGAACCTCGAGTTCGAGCGCAACGAGGAGCGCTACCAGTTGCTCCGGTGGGCCCGGCAAGCATTCGATGATTTCCTTGTGGTGCCCCCGAACACCGGGATCTGCCACCAGGTCAACCTGGAATACCTCTCCCGAGTCGTGTTCACTCGAGAACGCGATGGCAAGCTCGAGGCCTACCCCGACACTCTCGTCGGCACCGACTCCCACACGCCGATGGTCAACGGGCTGGGCGTGCTCGGTTGGGGCGTCGGTGGGATCGAAGCCGAAGCGGCGATGCTCGGGCAACCGATGAGCATGCTCATCCCCGAAGTCATCGGGGTGAAACTCACCGGGGAGCTGCGGGAAGGGACCACGGCGACCGACCTCGTGCTCACCGTGACCGAACTCCTGCGCAAGACTCGGGTCGTCGGCAAATTTGTCGAATTCTTCGGCCCCGGGGTCGCCCACGTTCCTCTCGCCAACCGTGCGACGCTCGGGAACATGAGCCCCGAATACGGTTCCACGTGTGCGATCTTCCCCGTCGACGAAGAGACGCTGCGATACATGCGTTTGACGGGCCGCAGCGAGGAGCAGATCCGGCTGGTGGAGGCGTACGCGAAGGAACAGGACCTGTGGCACGATCCTGACCGTCCCGCCGACTACAGCCAGGTCGTGGAGCTCGATCTCAGCGACGTCATGCCCTCGATCGCCGGTCCGAAGCGCCCCCAGGACCGGATCCCGTTGAGCATCGTTCCCGGAACCGTCGGCGCCCTCCTCAGCGGCGAGTCCCAGGAGCAGGCGCTCAAGGCGGGGGGAGTGGACCAAGGGTCCTGGGCCTCCTTCCCGGCCTCCGACCCGCTCACCTTCCACACGGGCGACCGGATCGATGAGCCGCCCCGGGACTACGCGGCGCAGGAGCGCGACGGAACGGGTGCTACGTGGCCGAGCGACCCGGCGCAGATCACTCTCGAGGGGGAGGATGTGGATCTCGACCACGGCGACGTCGCCATCGCCGCGATCACCTCCTGCACGAACACCTCCAACCCCGAGGTGATGATCGGCGCGGGGCTGCTCGCGAAGAAGGCGGTTGAACGCGGGTTGCGCCGCAAACCCTGGGTGAAGACGACCCTCGCCCCCGGTTCACGCGTCGTGACGGACTATTTCGAACGCGCGGGCCTTACGCCATACCTGGAGAAGCTCGGCTTCAGCCTCGTGGGATATGGCTGCACCACTTGCATCGGCAACTCCGGTCCCCTCATCCCGGAGGTGAGCGAAGGGGTGGAGCAAAAGGATCTCACCGTGTGCGCCGTGCTGTCGGGCAACCGAAACTTCGAAGGCCGGATCCACGGTGAAGTGAAGATGAACTTCCTCGCCTCCCCGCCGCTGGTGATCGCCTACGCGCTGGCGGGAACGATGCGGACCAACGTGTTGCAGGAGTCCCTCGGTGAGGATGAGAACGGCGAACCGGTCTACCTTCGAGACATCTGGCCCTCGAGTGACGAAGTGCAGTCGGTCATCGAGGAGAGCCTCGAGGCGAGAATGTTCTCCGAGGGGTATTCCGACGTCTTTACTGGTGACGAGAATTGGCGCGACATGCAGATCCCTGCCGGGGACATGTTCGAATGGGCCGAAGACTCCACCTACGTGCGCCAACCCCCGTTCTTCGACGGGATGCAGCGCGAGCCCGCTCCTATTTCCGATATCACCGGAGCGCGGGTGCTGGCGAAACTCGGGGACTCCGTCACGACCGACCACATCTCTCCCGCCGGTGCGATCGCGGGGAACTCCCCGGCCGGGCGCTACCTGCGGGACCACGGGGTCGAGCGGCGGGACTTCAACTCCTACGGTTCTCGGCGTGGTAACCACGAGGTGATGCTGCGGGGCACCTTCGCCAATGTGCGGCTTCGTAATGAACTCGCCCCCGGGACCGAAGGCGGCGTGACCCGTCACCTTCCCAGCGGGGAACAGATGTCGATCTATGACGCCGCGATGTCCTACATCGAGGACGACGTTCCGCTGCTGGTCATCGCCGGGGCGGAGTATGGTTCCGGTTCCTCCCGGGACTGGGCTGCCAAGGGGACCCTGCTCCTGGGAGTTCGCGCCGTGCTCGCCGCATCGTATGAACGTATTCACCGTTCCAACCTCATCGGGATGGGGGTCTTGCCCCTGCAGTTCAACGAAGGTGATTCAGCAGAAACCCTCGGACTCACCGGCGAGGAGATCTACTCCATCACCGGTCTCGAGGGGCAGGCACACATCCCGCGTGAGGTGACGGTGACGGTGGAGGACAGCAGCGAATCAGGCAACGCCTCGCGCGAATTCACCGCTACGGTAAGGATCGACACACCCGCGGAAGAATCGTATTTCATCCACGGCGGGATCCTCCCCTACGTCCTGCGGAACCTCCTCGAGGCCTGACCACTCGGGCAGGGGAGTGCGGGCGAGCGCCCGGGACGTTCGGCCCGCATGGAAGCGGAGAATGCGTGCGAAGGTGGAGGTGGTAGGGAGCGGCGACTCCCGCTCCCGCAAGGAAAGGGAGAAGGCAATGAAAGCCCTCGTTTACCACGGGCCGGGAAAGAAATCTTGGGAAGAAGTTCCCGACCCGCAGATCATCAACGGGACGGATGCGATCGTACAGATCGATACGACGACCATCTGCGGAACCGATCTGCACATCTTACAGGGGCACGTCCCTGCGGTTGAGCCCGGCCGGATCCTCGGGCACGAAGGGGTCGGTACGATCACCGAGGTGGGTGAGGCCGTCACCAGCCTGAAGGTCGGCGACCGGGTCATCGTTTCCTGCGTGTGCGCGTGCGGCACATGTTCCTACTGCCACGAACAGTTGCCTTCGCACTGCCTGGCGGACGAAGGCGGATCGGGGGTGGGGGGGATCTTCGGTCACCTCATCGAC
>CAMXUZ010000046.1 GCA_947251855.1 uncultured Ruaniaceae bacterium | reverse complement strand
CCGTCCTTGAGGTAGTCCATCTCGTACAGGTGCTCCCGCCACTTGCGGTCGAGCACGGAAAGCAGGATCCGGCGCTCGAGTTGGCGCATGATCTCCGGGGTGAGCTCCTCCTCCCGGTTCTCGTAGGCAACCCTCGCGTCCGCGACTAGCTCGGTGATGAGATCCTCCGCGCTCAGGCGCATGAGGCCGCCGGCCTCCGCGGCTGCTCCGTTCGGCGAGGTGAGGCGTGTGATGGGAGTCTCCTCCTCGTCCTCCTTGCGTTTCACCTCGATGTTGAACAAGTAGCCCACGGTCTCTTCCTTGATCGCCTCGGCCATCGCGAGGAACATCTGGTGGCCGTCGTTGCGGTACTCCACGAGCGGGTCACGTTGGGCCATCGACCGCAGGCCGATCCCGTCCTTGAGGTAATCCATCTCGTACAGGTGCTCCCGCCATTTGCGGTCGAGCACGGAAAGCAGGATCCGGCGCTCGAGTTGGCGCATGATCTCCGGGGTGAGCTCCTCCTCCCGGTTCTCGTAGGCGACCCGCGCGTCCGCGACTAGCTCGGTGATGAGATCCTCGGCGCTCAGGCGCATGAGACCACCAGCCTCCTCCATCACTTCCTCGGCCGTGATGGAGACGGGGAACACCTGGCGCAGTTCGCGCCACAGGTGGTCCAGATCCCAGTCGTCGGGGGAGCCCAGCGTCGCGCCGCGCACGATGTTGACGACGACCTGGTCGACCCATTCCTCGATCATGGGTTCAACGTCTTCGCCCTCGAGGATCTCACGCCGTTCGTGGTAGACCCACTTGCGCTGTTCGGTGAGCACGTCGTCATATTTGAGCACGTTCTTGCGGATCTCGACGTTCCGGTCCTCGATCTTCGACTGCGCGCCTTCGATGGTGCGGGTGACGAGCTTCGATTCCAGGGGCAGGTCATCGGGATAGGCGGAGCCGATGAACCGCTCGGCGAATCCGCTCGCGAACAGGCGCATGAGTTCGTCCTCGAGGGAGAGGTAGAACCGCGATTCCCCGGGGTCGCCTTGACGCCCGGAGCGCCCCTGCAACTGGTTGTCGATGCGGCGCGACTCGTGGCGCTCGGTGCCGACCACGTAGAGCCCGCCCAGTTCCACGACCTCGTCGTGCTCGTGCTTGACGGAGGATTTGGCGTCCTCGAGCGCCTGCGGCCACGCGGCCTCGTACTCCTCCGGGGTCTCCACCGGGTCGAGGCCCTTCTTCGCGAGGGCATCGATCGCGATGTGCTCGGCGTTCCCGCCGAGCATGATGTCCGTACCACGGCCCGCCATGTTCGTTGCGACCGTGACGGCGCCCTTGCGCCCCGCCATCGCGACGATCGCCGCTTCCCGCTCGTGGTGCTTGGCGTTGAGCACCTCGTGGGGCACGCCGCGCTTCTTGAGCATCTTCGACAGGTATTCGGACTTCTCCACGCTCGTGGTACCCACGAGCACGGGTTGGCCCTTGGCGTGCCGCTCGACGATGTCGTCGACGACGGCGGTGAACTTCGCCTCTTCAGTCTTGTACACCAAGTCCGGTTGGTCGGCGCGGATCACCGGCCGGTGGGTGGGGATGGGCACGACCTCGACCTCGTAGGTGGAGTTGAACTCGGCCGCTTCCGTCTTCGCGGTACCGGTCATCCCGGCGAGTTTGTCGTACAGGCGGAAGTAGTTCTGCAGCGTGATCGTCGCGAAGGTCTGGTTCTCCGCTTTGATCGATGCCCCTTCCTTCGCCTCGATCGCCTGGTGCATCCCCTCGTTGTAGCGCCGCCCGGGCAGGATCCGGCCGGTGTGCTGGTCAACGATGAGCACCTCTCCCTTGAGGACGACGTAGTCCTTATCCCGGGAGTACAGTTCCTTCGCCTTGATCGAGTTGTTGAGGAAACCGATCAGGGGGGTGTTGAGCGATTCGTAGAGGTTCTCGATACCGAGGTAGTCCTCGACCTTCTCGATCCCGGGCTCGAGCACACCGACGGTGCGCTTGACCTCATCGACCTCGTAATCCTCATCCTTACGAAGCCGGCGGGCGACCCTCGCGAATTCGGTGTACCACTTGTTCACGTCCCCGGAGGCGGGCCCGGAGATGATGAGCGGGGTCCGTGCCTCATCGATGAGGATCGAGTCCACCTCGTCCACGATCGCCATGTTGTGCCCGCGCTGCACGCAGTCCTCGAGCGACAACGCCATGTTGTCGCGCAGATAGTCGAACCCGAATTCGTTGTTCGTTCCGTAGGTGATGTCGGCCGCGTACTCCTCGCGCCGCTGGGCCGGGCGCTGCCCGGAGACGATCGTGCCGACACTCAGTCCCAGGAAGCGGTAGATCCGGCCCATGAGTTCGGCCTGGTACTTCACAAGGTAGTCGTTGACGGTGATGACGTGCACGCCTTTGCCGCTGAGCGCGTTGAGATAGGAGGGCATCGTCGCCACCAGCGTCTTACCTTCACCGGTCTTCATCTCCGCGATCGCGCCCATATGCAGGGCCGCACCACCGATGATCTGCACGTCGTAGGGCCGTTGCCCGATCGTGCGTACCGCTGCTTCGCGGACGACGGCGAACGCCTCAGGCAGGAGACCATCCAGCGTGGCGCCGTCAGCAAGCCGGGCCTTGAACTTCTCGGTCTCCCCTTGAAGTTCGCCGTCGCTGAGCGCCTGCATATCTTCTTCGAGCCGGTTCACCTGTTCGGCGAGACCTTGCAAGCGCCGGAGGGTCTTCCCTTCACCAATGCGCATGATCCTGTCGAGAATCGACACGGGCTCTCTTCTCCTCGTTTGATAACCGCGTGACCGGCCGATCACGCGCCTACCATGCTACGTGAGATCACCGGCGCGGGCACTTTTCCACTCCTGCGCTTCACCACGCGCGTAACTATCGGTTCCTCCCATGGAACTGGCGGCGCCGGCCCAGTCGCTAGCGCCGCCAGGAAGGGGGAGGGTCTATCCGGCTACGGAGTTCGTCTCCACCGCGAGGCGAATCACCCCGTAGGTCCACCCGTGGCGGTGGTACACCACGCAGGGTTGGCTCGTTTCCTCGTCGATGAAGAGGAAGAACGGGTGCCCCACGAGCTCCATTTCACTCAGCGCCTGATCCACGCTCATCGGCGTGGTCTGGTGCACCTTCTGCCGAATCACCACCGGGGAGTCCCCCAGCTGGGTTTCGATCGCCACGCCGGGTTCGGTGGGCACCGCAGGGGCCTGTTCCTCCTCCACCGCGGCGGGCTCGGCGTCCGGCATGAGATCCTCGGGCAGCTCCTGAGGGATCGGCACGGCCGCGCGGCGGTGGTGCTGCTTGCGCCGGTCGCGGGCGCGGCGTAATCGTTCAAGTAATTTGGTGGTCGCAAGATCCAACGCGGCATACCGATCGGATGCGCTTGCCTCGGCGCGCACCACGGGCCCTTTGGCACGGACGGTAAGTTCGACACGTTCGGCTCGATCCGCGAGCCTCGGGTTCTTTTCATGGGTAATTTCCGCGTCCACTCGCTGCGCGTAGGGAGAGAGCTGAGCGACCTTGCCCAGTTTGTCTTCCACGTGACGGCGGAATTGGTCAGAGACTTCGGTATGACGTCCAACGACCACGATTTCCATGACGACCTCCAGGGGAGTAAAAATGCTAAGAACTGCTGAGTTCTTGGAACAGGCCGCAGGTGATTCCACCTGCGCTAACTAGGGGAATCACCTCCAAATCGTCAGAGGGGGGCACGAGCTGCCCGTGCCTCAAACGTTAGTAGATCCCGACCCCTGCCGCACATCTTTCTCACGTTTTGGAGAAAATATCCGCCCCGGTATCGCCCGGTACTACTCCCGGTACACCGGCTTTGGGGTTGCTGCTAGGACGATAGCCCCAATAACGGGGCCGCGCTGCTGCGCGGCGGCGGCGCTCGCGGCGAGGGTCGCCCCCGTGGTGAGAACGTCGTCGACGAGCAGCACCTGAGC
>CAMXUZ010000045.1 GCA_947251855.1 uncultured Ruaniaceae bacterium | reverse complement strand
TGAGGCGTGTGCTAATGTCCCTCTCCAAGTGCACATGGGAGTGACTTCCAGAGTCCGTGGTAGACATTACGTCACCTCCGGGGCGGGACTTAGAAGACCTCAATTCGGTTACCGTCTCCCTCCCGATTCAATCGGAAGGTGTCATTAGTGGTTGCATTTGCGGAGTCGGTTCTCAGCGACGAGGCCGAGCGGTGTGAAGATGAGGTGTTGCTGAATCTGTGGCACCCACTCGGGTACGCCAGCGACTGGACGGTGGGCGAGCCCAAAGAAGACAAACTTCTGGGTTATCCCCTCGAGGTAGTGCGGGTATCGGAATCATCGTTTGAGGTGGTCTCGCCCACGGAAGGCGGAAGAGAGCTTCCGACGATTCAACGGTTTGGTTACCTGTGGACCTCACTCGGAACGCCTCGAGCGCTATTCGAAATACCTGAATCGCAAGAGGAAGATCGCCGGAAGGTCCATGCCGGGACCATTGATGTTCGAATCTCAGCCGGACGCGCGATGGAGAACTTCTTGGACATGGGGCATTTTCCTTTTGTCCATGAGGGAGTTCTCGGGACCGAGCCCAGGACGGAGGTGAAAGATTACAACGTCACTTCTTCCGTCCAGGAGATCGAGATTCTCGCGACAGACTGCCTGTTCTATCAGCCCAAGGCTGCGGGTTCGAGCACTCAGGGAGCAGAGGTTGAATACGGCTACAGGGTGATGCATTCCAATTGCGCGGCGCTGTGCAAATCGAGCCCGAACAGTGCTGACCGTCTTGATGTCATCACGCTGTTCATCCAGCCGTTGAACCAAGAGCACATCCGGGCACATATGTGGCTGTGTCTGCTGGACGACGAGAGCCCAGAGTGGGCGCTGAAACGCTTCCAAATGGATATCTTCGGCCACGATAAACCGATCCTTGAAAACCAGCTCCCGAAGCGGCTCCCACTGGACCCCCGCGCAGAGACTCCGATCAGGGCAGATAAGACAGCAGTAGCGTACCGGCGCATGTTATCGCAGCTCGGTGTTCGTTACGGGGTAATCCCCGGCGCGATGAAAGGGGCGCGCTGAATGACCACCGCCGATATCCTTACTATCGCCTCGGACGTCTGGCATCCCGTCGCTTCTATTTCCGACCTGACATACCGGCACGTTTATCAGGGGGAACTCCTCGGTCAAGAACTCGCGATCTGGAAAGCCGACGACGATTTCATAAACGTTTGGGAGAACCGGTGTTTACACCGCGGTGTTCGGCTCTCCATCGGCCAGAACGACGGTCGTGAATTGAAGTGCCAATACCATGGTTGGAAATACGCCAACCGAACAGCAGACTGTATCTATATTCCCGCCCATCCTGCGGATGCCCCGCCCCGCACGATCTCCAATAGGACCTATCAGGTCAGGCTCGCCTCAGGTTTGGTGTGGACGACGACGGGGCAGCCTGCCACCGAGCCCCTAGAGACCCACAGCACCATGGCGGCCCGGCCCATGCCTGTCTCGGGACGTCCAGAGGATGTCGTTCGTGTACTACTCGATTCGCCACCTTCGCTCGAGTCGTCGGGAAGCTCGCCGGCGGTTCAGGTGAGCGATTTTGCTGTCGAGGTCCCAGGGGTCGGTTTCTTCTTCGTCCAGCCCGTCAACTCCGACTGCTCGGTGATCCGCGGCGTCATTGAGTCTCGAATCCAGCCGGACGACCGACTTGCTCGGATCCGACTCCTGGCGCGAGTAGACACCGAACTCACTCGCATCAGGAAGCACGCCCAAGAGCTGTCCACCCGGGCGCCCGTGCGGCAGCGAATCTCTCCGTCCTACGAGCCGGTTGCCGCGGAGCTTGCGTCAATGCCCGAAACGACTGACGACCGGGAACTGCCCACCCGCGTTCAGGTGGCCGAGGTATGGGATTGCGCTAAAGATGTCCGTGCGATGCGTCTAGAGGCGATTGACGATCACGTGCTTCCGACGGGGCAACCCGGGGCGCATATTGACGTGGCGCTGCCGAACGGTCTGATCCGGCAATACTCACTCATCAACGGCCCAGGGGAGACGGACGCTTACATCCTGGGAGTAAAGAGAACGCCAGACTCGGAAGGAGGGTCGCAGACCATTCACGAGGTCGTCAACGTCGGGGATGTCTTGGCAGTGTCCCTTCCCCGCAACAATTTCCCCCTGCGACGAGACCGTGACAGAACGGTCTTCGTGGCGGGCGGAATTGGTATCACGCCTCTGCTCGCGATGGCGCAGACGCTGACGCACTACTCGCTTCCTTCGGAGCTTCACTATTTCGTTTCCGGTGATGAAGATGTGGCCTTTAGAGACCGCATTGATGCGCTTGAGAATGTCAGAATAATTCCCGGTTTGAACCCGGGGGAGACGGGTAGTGAAATAGAAAAGATACTCGCGACGTTGGACGGCACCGACTTCCAATTGTACGTGTGCGGTCCGCCTCCGATGCTCGATGTTGTGAGGGAGAAGGCTGCTGCCGGCGGGGTACCGAGCGAAAGAGTCAGCTTCGAGTACTTTCGCAATGACCAAGATATCGATGACAGCAGCGAGTTCGAGATCGTCCTCGCGCGCTCTGTTATGAACCTGACGGTGAAACCGGGAAAGACCATCTTGCAGACTCTGCGCGCGGCGGGAGTCACCATGGCCTCCTCCTGCGAACAGGGGGCTTGCGGAACCTGCCAGGTCACCGTGATCGACGGCGAACCGGATCATCAAGACGTCTATCTCAGCGACGCCGAGAAAGAATCCGGTCATTGCATGATGACGTGCGTGTCCCGAGCGAAGAGCCCCAGCCTCACCCTAGACCTGTGAAACTACGGTAATATGATCACCCTCTATGACTACGAGATGTCCGCGGAATGTTATAAGGTCCGAGCGGTACTAGATTATTTGGATTTAGAATACGACTCGATCGCATTAGAGGAATTCGTTCCGGATGATCCCTCCATCACCCCGGTCGTCGCGTTGAATGACCAAAGGGTGGTGCCGAACGTGGTTCTGCATCAACCGGTGGCGGCAATGCTGCACCTTGCCGATACATACGATGCACCCGGGAGCTTACTTCCGCGAAGCGATCCTGCCCGCCGCGCGATTGCGCTTGACTGGCTGCTATTCTCCCAAAGCCTTTCGAACTCTGCTGGCGCAGCGCGGCGTCATGAAGCCTTTGGTGAACCGCTAGATATTGGAGCGGCGCGCGAGAAAGCGCATCGACTGCTGAACACCTTAGACCGGCACCTGTGGTTCGGTGAGCAGCTGGGCCATGACTTCGTCGCTGAAGAGTTTTCGCTGGCAGACATAGCCTGTTTCCCGGACGTCGCGCTGTCAGACGAAGGCGGAATCGACAGACGAGATTACCCCGCCGTACGACGATGGTGCGACCGCGTCAAACGCGTTCCACGCATGTCGTTGATGCCGGGAATATTCCCCGCAAGTCCCGCGAGGGTTTTATGAGGCGGAGGAAGGAGAAATCGCCTCTGCCTCAGGATGAAACACTCGGTTTTGGTTATCTCGCGGTCTACGGGTTCCAACACGTATTGGCATTCTTCGCCGGGGGCGCGATAGTTATACCGATCATCGTGGCCTCGGCCATCGGACTGACGAGCGCCGAGCTAGTGAAGCTGATCAACGCCGCGATGCTCACCTGCGGTATCGCGACGTTGTTACAGGCTGTCGGCGTGTGGAAGATCGGGGTACGGCTTCCACTCCTCCAGGGGATCGCCTTTGCCGGTATCGGGCCGCTGATCGCCATTGCGTCGAGCAATGGGGGAGGAGCGAGCGGGCTTCGAACCGTCTACGGAGCCATCATTGTCAGCGGGGTTCTTACGTTCCTATTCGCGCCGCTGCTCGGCCGTATCGTGAAGTTCTTTCCACCCGTGGTCACGGGGTCGGTGCTCGCGATCATTGGTCTATCGTTATTGCCGGAAGCGGCCAAACAGGCCGTGGGCGGTGATGGGTCCCTCGATCCGAGCAGTTCGAGAAACCTCGCCTATGCGCTGGGTACGCTGGTATTCATCGTGATATCCCAGCGCGTGTTCCGCGGCTTCTTGGCGACAATTGGCGTGCTTCTATCACTTGTCATCGGAACACTCGTCGCGTGGATGTTGGGTGACGCGAATTTCGACCAAGTTCGTGAAGCCGACGCATTCGGACTCGTCGTGCCATTCCAATTCGGCGTTCCACAATTCTCCTTGGGCGCAATAATTAGCATGCTCGTTGTTGTGATAATCACCTGCGTCGAGACTACGGGGGCGATTTTTGCGGTTTCTGAGATTATTGGAAGAGAAACGAAGAAGGACGATATCTCTCGTGCGATGCGAGCGGATGGATTGTCCGTGGCGCTGGGGGGAATCCTCAACTCCTTCCCGTACACAAGTTTCAGTGAGAATGTCGGCTTGGTTCGCTTGACGCGTGTACGGAGCCGATGGGTCGTGGCGACCGCCGGATGCTTCATGATCCTCCTCGGCCTCTTCCCGAAATTCGGCGCGATATTGACGGCGATCCCCCAACCCGTTCTCGGTGGCGCATCACTGGCGATGTTCGCAATGGTTGCCGTTGTCGGGGTCGAGCTACTAGCTAAAGTCAACTTCAAAGATCAGCGAAATTCGGTCGTTGTGGCTGCGAGCATGGGAATCGGCCTGTTCGTCACGACGCAACCGGGGATCCAGGCAGCCGCACCCGGGTGGCTCGGATTCTTCTTCGAAAGTGGCATCACTGCTGGGGCCATCAGTGCGATTGTGCTGAATATTGTTTTCCACCACGTCGGCAAGAAAGATCATCTAGAAGAAAAAGGCGTTCATGAGTTGGAAAGGAAAAGTGGCCTCACAGTGAAGTGAGAAGGCTCGAGCCGCAATCGTTTCCTACAAAAACTTAAAGCTCCGACTATCCTGTTACGTACGAAACACGCAAAGGTGCAGAGAAGGGACGTGCTCAATGCATAAGGTTAAAGGGGTCGTTTCGATGGCGAAGGATGCACCGGTGACGGTGGAGACGATCCTTGTGCCTGATCCAGGCCCGGGTGAGGCGCTGGTAGATGTGCTCACGTGCGGGGTGTGCCAGACGGACGTGCATTACAAGGTCGGCGGGGTGAATGACGATTTCCCGTTCTTGCTCGGTCATGAGGCCACGGGGATAGTTTCCGCTGTCGGGGATGACGTGACGGACCTGGCACCCGGGGATCGGGTGATCCTCAACTGGCGCGCGGTGTGCGGCGATTGCCGCGCGTGCAGCCGGGGCGAGCCGTGGTATTGCTTCGCTACCCACAACGCGAGTCAGAAGATGACGTTGGAAGATGGCACGCCGCTCGAGCCCGCGTTGGGGATCGGCGCGTTCGCTGAGAAGACGCTCGTCGCGGCGGGGCAGTGCACGAAGATCGAAGGGGATCTCGCTCCCGAGCAGTACGCCGCCGTGGGCCTATTGGGCTGCGGAGTCATGGCCGGGGTCGGCGCGGCGATCAACACCGGTGAGGTGAAACTCGGCGAGCCCGTGGCGGTGATCGGCTGGGGGGGCGTGGGCGTGGCCGCGATCGCGGGTGCCGCGTTGGCTGGTGCGACGGCGATCATCGCCGTCGACATCGGCGACGCCAAGCTCGAGCAGGCCAAGAAATTCGGGGCGACCCACACGGTGAACTCCGCGAACACCGATGCGGTTGATGGAATCAAGGGACTTACCCGCGGGTTCGGCGCGGACGTCGTCATCGACGCCGTGGGCATCAAGGACACGTTCATCCAGTCCTTCCAGGCCCGCGATCTTGCTGGGCGGGTGGTGCTTGTGGGCGTGCCCGATCCGGGGACGACCTGGGAGATCCCGCTCGATGAGGTGTTCGGGCGCGGGGGAGCGATCAAGTCCTCCTGGTACGGGGACAGGCTGCCCTCCCGGGACTTTCCGATGCTCATCGATCAGTACCGCCGGG
>CAMXUZ010000044.1 GCA_947251855.1 uncultured Ruaniaceae bacterium | reverse complement strand
ATATGAAGTTCCCCAGCAGAACCAAGAGCCCGGAGTGCGGCTGTGCTAGGAGAAAGTCAACCGAGTGGGCGTACACCTCGACTATCTGAACGACGTCGCGCATACACCGAGGGCCCGTATACCCCATCTCCTTGGCGTGGGTGTGGGTGTAAACAACGTCGTGGGCAGTGACGGGAGTGCCGTCATGCCAACGGGCGGCTTGGTTGAGGTGGAATCGCCAACGCCGCGCACCGTCGAGGCACTCCCAGTGGGTCGCCAGATCCGGGAACGCGTTGATTTCGTTCCACTCATTGAGGACAACCCGGTTATAGATGTTGTTGCACGCAAGGTAACCCGCGCTGCCCGTCGTGTTCCGATAAACGTCGTTGAATTCTAGGGCATCATGCGGAGTTACGAGAATGAATTCGTTAGTCAATTAAGCAGCAATCTGTGTAGCGGTTGGTATGAGGTTGCGGAAGTTAATTTGCGGAGACGCCCCACTCCTCGATGTTCATAGTCGTGCCGTATTTGCTTGGATTCACGAAGATGTTGGAGTACTGATCGCGGTAGACGGCCATCATTGGAGTCGCAAAAAGAGGTAATACGACACCGTCTGCGAGAAGAACGCGGTCCAGTTCGTTCATCAGTTCCACGCGGGCCGCGGGGTCGATCTCCGTCGCTGCTGCCTCTAGTAACTCGTCGGCTTCGGGGTTGGAGTATCCGAACGAACGTGGAGCATCGGTGCCGTACCACTGCTGCATCGAGAGCGGGCCCAGGTCAAGGGCGGTGCCGGTGGCCATGATGTCGAAGGAGCCGTCACGCAGCGCGGGGCTGTATCGAGAGCCATCGGCCGGATCGATTGTGACGGTGATGCCGATTTCGAGCAGTTGTTGCTGGGCAATCTGCGCGAGTTCCATGCGTAGCGAGTCGGTGCCGAGTGTCAGGAACGTGAGGTCACGCAGCGCCGAGCCGTCCGGCTGAATGAGTTTTCCGTCTTCAATCGCGTAATCAGCGTCCTCAAGGATCTTGATGGCCGCATCTACGTCACCTTCGCCAATCCCGAGCTCGTCCATGTTGTCCTCATACGCGTCAACGCCGCCGATCTGCTGGCCGGGCACGTAAACCGAGGAACGCATCTGCGGGATGTCCGGAGCGTACTGTGCAATCGTTCGCTCCCGCATATCCCCCAAGTCGAATGCGGTAGCGATCGCCGACCGGAGCGCCGGGTCACTCATCACATCGCCAGTGGTCTTCATACCGAGATGGAAGTAGGTGAGGGTGGAGCCGGTCTCGATCGTCATCTCCGGCAGTGATTCCGCCTGCTCCTTAGTGTCGACGGTCGGGATGGCGTACACGAGGTCAACCTCGTTGTTTTGCAACGCCGTCATCTGTTCCCCCTGGCCGGTGATGAAACGAGTCGTCACCGTCTCGAGATTCGGGCCCTCGCCGTACCAGTTCGGGTTCGGCACCATCGTCATGGAAATTCCGTCGGTGTACTCCTCGATCATGTACGGGCCGCCGGAGAACTCTGGGACGTTCTCCCCGAAGCCTTCGTTGAAACTCGTAGCAAGATCGCCGTACTCCTTAGCGATGTGCGCGGGGAGGATGTAGTTGAAAAGCGCCTGCCATTCTGAGAACGGCTTTGCATATTCCATCGTTACGGTCTTGCCGTCTTCGGACGTCTCGATCTCGGCAATATCTGAGTAGCCTTCGGTGAACGCCGCCAAGCATTCCTCGCATTGGGCCGGGTCCTGCACCGCTTGCGTATATTCGAAATCCGCCCCTGTGATCGGCGTTCCATCGGACCATTGCGCATCGGGTTGGATGACGTACTCGACGACCATCGGGTCCTCGCTCGTCACCTCGGCAGAGACGAGCAGTGCTTCGTTCAGCACGACCGAGGTGTCCGGGAGCGTGAGGAACGGATGTGGGTACAGGGGCCACTGTTGCTGGCGTTGGCCCGTCGTATCTCCTGCGGCCGAAAGCGGGTTCCAGTCGGTCATTGGGCTCACCGCGGCGATGCTGATGCTTCCACCAGCTTCAACCTGCGCCGTTTCTTCCGCACCCTCTGCGGCCGCTGGCCCTTCCTCGTCGAGCGGTGCGCATGCTGCCGTAGCAAGCACGGTGGCAGCCGCAATGACTGCCGTCGCGCGGCGGGTAATCGTCATAGATTCCTCCGAATACTAGGGGCCACTTTGGACCGCCAGCTAGTTGATCTCCCTTAGACTAATCGGCAATGTCCACCAAAAATACACGCTATGTCCATAGACATATTTGGAGCCTCGTTGCAGAGCTTGGAAATCCTTAATCTCATTGAGCGGAGCACGACGTTGCGCACCGCTGCTTCGCTTACCCGAACGCTCACCGACCTGGTCTCAAGTGGCGAGATCCCTCCGAACAGCCAACTGCCGACAATCCGCGTTGTTGCTGAGCAGCTAGGCATGAGCAGATCAGCCGTGGGCCAAACCTGGCGGGAACTGCAAAAGCAGGGGCTGGTGGAGAGTCGACGACGCGGTGGCACGGTCGTACTTCCCTCGCCGAAACCGCCCCACGCTCGGCGTTTTGAATCAATGATCCGCGCCTCGGCGAACATGAAGGTGAACCTCGGTAACTTGTGGTGCGCGGATCTACCAACGGTCGACCTCAAGCCCGGTTTCGAGTATGCCGTCGACCACCCCGATGTGGGCGATCCTTTTGCCCAACCGATCCATCCGGAATTTCAGGAATCCGTGGCCGAGACCTGGCCATTCGAGACCGATTCATTCCTCGCCATGCATGGCACGATCGATACGTTAGAGATGAGCCTCGCAGCCCTGGTGCGGCCCGGAGACCACGTGGCGGTTGAAAGTCCCACCATCGCTCGGATCTTCGACATCTTGGAGTCCCTCGGCGCCGTCGTCGACGCAGTTCCCATCGGTTCCCAGGGTCCGGATCTGAATACTCTCTCGCGGGTGCTCATCTCAAAACCCGTCGCGTTCATCTACCAACCGAGTCGGAGTCTTCCTACGGGCAGGTCTGTCACGCCGGCGTGGGTAGACGAAGCAGCAAAGATCCTCAACGGCACGCTCCCGATTCTCGAGTTCGATCAGGTATGGCCGTTGACACCCGTGCCGATATCGCTCGGGGCCCGGCTACCAGAGCAGGTACTTCACGTCCGCGGATTCAACTACTCCTTCGGGCCAAGCATGCGCCAAGCAGTCACGGGTGGGAACCCCAAGCTCACTCAAACGCTTTGGAATCGTCTCAGCTATTCGTCTCGGTACGTCTCCCCGATCATGCAGCTTTCGCAAGCAAAGCTGCTCGTCGACCCAATCACGGAGGACACGCTCAGTGCCCGGACCGAAGAGATCTTCTACCGGTTCTCGAGTTTCAAGGAAGCATTGAGCAATCACGACTTTGATGCTGTGCATGCACCCATGATTTGGCTGCCTGTACCCGATGAGTATTCCGTTTGCACTCAACTCAGCACCAAAGGCATCGTCGTGCACCCCGGAGCGTTTTTCCAGCTCGATTCACATCTGTCCCCGCATGTCTGCATCAACACCGGGGCAACGGGGATAGGCATTGAAGAGTTGGCCCACGAGATCTCCGAGGCATGCGATCGCCCCGTCGACCACGTTGATTAATTCCAGAACTCGTCATCTCGTCCATCGCGCCTCTATCCCCGGCCTGTCAAGGGCCTACCCAACAGCGCTTGTCAGAAATATCTTCAAGGGAACCTGGACCTACCGGCTCCGATGGAAGAGTTGACGATGGCACGTAATACGCCCCAACGATCTGGATGCTGGTTCACGTGGCTGAATTGGTGGACGTGCCTGTGCCTGCCGGCGTTCGGATTCGCGTTCATCACCTGGGGCGCCCTCGCCACGCTGTATGTCTCGCTCGCGGTAGCGTTCTTGGCCACGTTGGTCCTCATCGGGGTCCGCGGGAAGCGAAGCACGCAGCCGGAAGAACCAGATCGCACCAAGACCCTTCGTATCATCCGCATCGACGCGTTCGCGATCGTGGCGCTCTTCGCGCTGATGATGCTCGCAAAAGTCTCCGGCGCCTTCTGGCTCCTCCTGTTGAGCCTGATGATCGCCACCTCCCCTCCCGCCGGCGCGTGGTGGCGGCGTGCGGCCGCGTTCCTGTCGAAACAGAGCCGTGAGGAGGCGCAGGAGGAGACCGACTCCAACGAGGGGGCGCCGCCCGCGGTCGAACAGCCACTCAAGGAACTTACGGATATCGAACTCTGCTATCAGTGGCGTCACAGCTTTTGGGATTTAGAGAGCGCCCGCACGGCTTCCGAGCGGGCGAACATCGTGATGCAGCGGCAACGCATCCTCGACGAACTCACGGCTCGCAACGCCGCAGCAGTTGCGGCGTGGTTGGCATCTGGGGCACGGGCATCGAGCAGCCCCGAACGTTTCTTCACCGACGGCGATAGCGGGCGCCCCGCCGCCGCCTAGTCTCCAATGAGTAACGCATCTTCCAACGCTCACCCGAGCCTTTCGGAATTATGGTGAGGGCATGGACCCGTTGTGCTCCCCATCCCACGGCGCTCAGCGCCGCCGCGGGAAATGATCCTCCTCCGCGCCGTCGCTGGTGCGCTGATCATCCTCGGGATGGCCGCGTGCACAAAACCCGACCCCGTCGAGCCACCTTCCAGCACGCATCCTGAGGCTGTGGGCTTGGTTGCCGTGGGAGATTCGATTACGGCCGCCGATAGCCCGGATTTTTCCGCCGGGGAGCTCGGGGCGGAGTCGTGGGTGACCTATGTCGTCGATGACGACGTAACGTTAGTAGGAGGATGGGCCGCCTGGGGTGCAACGACCGGGGAGATGGCTCAAAATGTTGACTGCGTTGGCGCAGACGTTCTCGTTGTCATGGCGGGCACCAACGACGTTGCCCTTGGTACGCCGTTCACCGAAGCCGCCGAGAACATTGCGCAGATCGTCGCCATCGACGGGGCGAGCGAAGTGATCATCGCCGGGATCCCTCCCATCGATCATGCTCCTGAGAACGCTGCGCGTTTTAATGCTTCGCTCCGCGAGCACGCGAGCCAGCGGGGCTGGCACTGGGTCGACGCGGGCACATCTGTGCGCACCAACGCGAATAAGTTCGCTCCGGGGATGGCGAGCGACGGCGTGCATCCCACCGCTGCCGGTGCGAAGCGTCTTGGAGAGAGCATCGCCGCCGCTATTGACGAGCTCGCGCGGTAACCGCTCCCCCGGGGCAAGCCCTGACGGTGACCTACCACTCAAGGTGTTAGCTTGGGGAGCATCCCTCCGGGGGCGTAACCGCGTTCTCATCCAGCGCGCTGTAGCGACTCAGGGTGACGGGCTTGACCGGCAAATGCGCGGTAAAGTGACCCGCCTGCTCGATCGAGATTTCGCGGGCGCGGGCAACCTGGGCGGCGACGGTCCCTTCACAGTACCGGCCTTGGCATGGGCCCATTCCGCTACGGCACTCCAGTTTCACGGCGTTGGCAGCTGAGATGAACGGATTCGCCTTAAGAATCTCGTCGATTTCGCCCGAGGTCACCAATTCGCAACGACATACGATTGTTCCCGCGGGCTGTGCAAGTTCGGCAAGTGCCATCCGCTGCGGTTCGAACATGTCCTGCACCACCCGGGAGAACCGTTCAGCCCCGGCCATCCTGCGGGCTGCTGCGGCGGTCTTGGTTTCGAGTGAATCACCGGCCGCGCCCAAGGACTCCGCGATGTGCAGGCCCGCTAGTTCCCCGCCCGCGCGTGAGCGCTCGGCTCCCGCGATCCCAGTGGGTTCCCCGGCAACGTAGATGCCCGGCACGTTCGTCTCGGAACGCTCGTCGTGGGCGACAATCCATCCTCCCTTCTTCGCGTCCCATTCAAGGTCACAGCGCGCCTGGCGGGCGAGTTCAGTCGACGGCGAGAATCCGTACCCGACGAGGAGCAGATCCGCCGGAATCTCCCGTTCAGTCCCAATGGGTTTCCAGCCCCGGTCGACCCGGGCGAGCCGCACGCTAGCCACCGCTGTATCGCCGCTAGCCTCGGTCACAAGGGTGCGCGTCGAAATCTTCACCCGCGCTCTGGCAAGCGTCGCAAGCGCACGTATGGCCTCGCCGAATACGGAGAGGTTTCCCGGTGCCGCCGGCAAGCTTTTGGCGAGCTCGAGAACGCTGGGGATTCCGCGGGCGAGGGCGATCTCCTGCACGCGCGCGCCCGCGTCAACGAGTTGCTTCGCCGCGATTAGGAGGAGGGGGTGCGACCCGGTGAGCACGATCTTCTGCCCGGCGAGCACCTTCTGACTCTTGAGGAGAGATTGGGCAGCGCCCACCATCATCACGCCGGGTTTCGTCCACCCGGGGAACGCGACGGGCAGGTCATACGCGCCGGTGGCGAGAAGAATCCGCTTCGCCTCAACCCGCTCACCTCCCGCTGGAGTGTCGAGTGCTACCGCCAGGCGTGTCTCGCCAGAGGGGTTGTCCGTTTCCTTGAGGATCCCGAAGGCAGTGCTGCGGAACCGGGTGAAGATCCGCGGGTGATTCTCAAATCGTTCGATGAGCCCAGCCGCCCACCGATACGGAGCGTAATCGGGCTGCCCGGCGTCGAAGGCCGCCGGCGGGCGCCTGAAGATCTGGCCACCTGCGCGGGCCTGTTCATCAACGACGATGACGTCGAACCCCTCGTCGGCGACGGCGAGGGCGGCGGCCATGCCCGCCGGGCCTGCACCCACAATGACAACGTCAACCATCACTGCGACCTGTGCTTCTCTACGGTCATGCCCGGCTCTGCGTCTGTGAGGCAGGCACGGACCAGGCGGCGGCCATCGACGGTCACCGCGCAATCGAAGCAGGTTCCCATGTTGCACAGCGGTAGGCGCGGGTTCCCTTCCCTGGTGACGTGGAAGGCGTCAACGCCGGCAGCTAGCAGCGCGCTGGCGAGGGTCTCCCCCTCGTATGCGGTGATCTCTTCGCCCTCGAAGGCAATGGTCAGCGGCTCTCCGCGCCGCGCCGGCAGGCGTGAGGCATGCATTAGTTCTGCCCTCCATATCGCAGTGGGTCGAAACTTGCCAGGTCGGTCTGCGGCGGGCGCCCCGCGACGAGGTCGGCGAGCACCTGGGCGAAACTGGGGCCGAGAGTAAAAGCTGATCCGCCAGTGGCAACGAATAGCCCCGGTGCCTGCGGCACGGGCCCGACAAGGGGAAGCTGGTCCGGGGTCACCGTGGTCGTGCCCACCCAACTTCGCAGCGCCGGGATTTCTCGTAGTTCCGGGACCACCCTCATCGCGGCATCTGCGTTGCCCGCGAGCGAGGATCCCAGAAGGTCGGGGCGCGTGCTCAGATCCGGGCTGCCATCGAAGCGCAGTGGAAGCTTGGCCGGCCAGCCCCCGCCGATGAGCACGTTCCCCTCGAGTGACTGTTTCAAAGACAGCCTCGCGCCCGCGTGCTGGACGAGGTGGCCGATGAACGTCGGCACACGCAAGGAGGCCGTCATCATCAGAGCAAGTGGGATCGTCGGTAGGTCCACCCCCGCGAGCTCCCCCACCGCGGTCGTCCACACCCCTGCTGCGATGATGACCGCCTCAGCGTTGATCCGCCGCTCGACGCCGTCCTGGCGCAGCTTGAGATTCCAACGGCTCCCGCTGCGGTCTAGGGCAACCACCTCGCACCTCGTCGCGATCTCGGCACCCGAGCGCGCTGCTGCCCGCGCAAGCGCAGGCCCTGCGGTGCGAGTATCGGCCTTGCCTTCGATGGGGCAGTACGCGGCGGCGAGCACGGAGTCGGCCAAGTACGGTGCGAGATCACGAACCTCACCCTGGTCGAGCATGGAGATCTCCAGACCCCACGACTGTTCGATCTCGGTCTTCTGCTCGAGGATCCGCACCTGCTCTGGGGTCTCGGCAAGCATCAATCCGCCGGTTTGGACGACGGTGATGTCCTCCCCGGTTGCTTCGGGTAGGCGCCGCCAAAGCTCCGCTGCTTCTAGGTGCAGTGGCATCGCCTCAGCGGCTTTGCGTGCCGCCTCGATCCCATGTTCCATCATGCGGTATTCGAGTTGGAAGTGCAGACTTCCCGCGTTCTGCCCCGACGCGTGTTGGTTGATCTGGTCGCGCTCGGCGAGGAGAACCGCCCCACCTTCACGCGCGATCATCCAGGCGGTGGCGCACCCGAGCAGGCCGCCACCGATCACCACCGCAGCGACGTCTGTACTCATGACAACGGCTGGGTCTCGATCCCGAGCTTCTCCAAAGTCGCGCGCACCCGGGCGACTTCCTCCTCAGTTAGTTCCAGGAGGGGGTCGCGCACGAACCCGGCCGGCACGCCCCGTAGCCGCAGGGCGGTCTTCATGATCGCCTGCTGGTTCCCGAACTGCGCGCCGTAGTTCGGTTGGAACCAATCCTGCATGACCACTCGGTCGCGTTCCCCCAGGTGCAGGGCGCGGTCCCGGTCACCGGCGTCGATAGCCCGCCAGAAGTCGGGTTGGTCAGCGCCGAGTACCCCGCCCGATCCCATGAGGCCGTCGCTGTGGCCGAGCAGGGCGAGGTCGACCCCGAGTTCGCTCGTGGGCAGGCCGAAGTACCGAACCCTGGATTCCAGGCGGTACATCGCCTCGAGGAAGCCGGCGAAGTTGCCGGTGGAGTTCTTGATCGCGACCACGTTCTCGACGTCCGCGAGTTCATCGAGGAGATCCACATCCATGTCGACGATGCAGCCCCGCGGCCAGTTGTAGACCGTCATGGGAATGTCCGTGGCCTCCGACACCCGGGTGTAGAACGCCACGAGTTCGCGCCTGTTCGGTACCACGTACGGGGGCGGAGTGAGCAGGATGCCGTCTAGGCCGGCCGCCTGCGCGGCGTGGGCGTGGACGATCGCCTCTCCCGCCGCGAAGGCGTTGCAGGAGCCGATGACGACGAAGTCCTCGTCTCGGAATTGCCCCCCGGCTTCGAACAGCCGCGCTCGCTCGTCGGTCGTCATGTTGAACCATTCACCGCTCGTGCCCGCGAGGATAACGCCGTGCATGCGCTCGTCTTTCAACCAGCGCATCTGCTCGGCGAACGAATCCAGGTCAAGGTTTCCCTCCCGGGTGAAGGGGGTGGTAATTGCGGGGATGTACCCCCGCCACGTGACTGTATTGCGGTCCATAAGCTCCTACCTTCCTACGATGCGAATCTACCTGTGCCCGGCGCCCCTCAGGCGGCGATCTCCTCCCGGCTTCTCACCACTGCACCTGCCCGCCCCTCAAAGGCGCGCCCCCATCCAGTGATCACGGCGATGATGATGACGACGGTAAGTGCAAGCGGGTAGAGCGTCACGGGGAACAGCTCGAAGGTGGACAGCGCAGGGCTCTCTTCATACCCGGTCGTGAGCTGGGATCCAATGAATAGGTACGCGCTGAGGACGGGAACGATCGAGGGGATGCCGAGGGCGAAGCAGTCCATGACGTTCGATCGCCGGTACGGGTGAATCTCGTGGCGTGCACCGAGTTCGTCGGCGACCGGCCCGAAGGTGAGCATCGCCGCAGAGTTGACTCCGCCTAGGAGCACCGTCGTGATCGAGGAGCCGATCCCGATCGCTACCTCGCTCCCGCGGGGGGTGGACGCGAGCTTGCTGTTAACGAGCTTGTCGATGAGGGCGTCCATAACCCCTGCCCCGCGGAGGACGCCCATGATTCCAAAGACGGAAATCACCAGGGCGATGATTCCGAGCATGCTCACAACGCCGTCGAACAGGAAGCCACTCGGTTCGCCATCGACCACGCCAATGACCTGTCCGGGTGTGAGGAGCCCGAAAATCAGGCCGGTGATTATCCCTAGGACGATGCCGACGGTGACGGCGAGGAAGATGTTCCGAGAGAGCATCGCGACGATGAGCATAATTGCAACAGGAATGAGCATGACAAGTGCCTGGGGGTGGGCGGCGTCGCCGAAGTCCCCGGCTGCGCCGCTGGAGGCGCCGC
>CAMXUZ010000043.1 GCA_947251855.1 uncultured Ruaniaceae bacterium | reverse complement strand
CGAGGTCCTTGGCGACGCGGCGAAGCTCGGGAGCGTTGGTGAGCCGCCCGTTGTGCCCAAGCGCGATTGTGCCCCCAGCGGTGGGGCCGAGGGTGGGTTGCGCGTTCTCCCACGTGGCCGGGCCGTTCATCGCGTAGCGGGTGTGCCCGACGGCGATGTGGCCGGTGAGTGCGCGCAGGGAGGGATCGTCAAAGACTTGCGACACGAGCCCCATGTCCTTGTAGACGAGGATCTTCTCCCCGTTGGAGGTGGCGATCCCTGCTGATTCCTGCCCGCGGTGTTGCAGGGCGTATAGCCCGAAGTAGGCGAGTTTGGCGACCTCTTCGCCCGGGGCCCATAGCCCGAAAACGCCGCATTCGTCCTTCGGCGCATCGCTCATCGCGGCGCCGGGTGCGGCAGCGCCTGTGGCCGGGGCGGGGCTCGGCGCGGGGTGGTGGAACGTGGATCGGTCACCTGGATCACCAGTTAGCACGGTGTTCATGATCCCATAAATTGCCGCTGCGGGCTATTTGCGTCGGTCGAGGAACAGCCCGATCGCGAGCGCGAGGAAGATCCCCACGGGCACGCCGATCCCCACCAGCACGATGGACAGGTCGACCCGGGTGTAGTCCTGGTCCGCCGGGATCGCACCGACCTGCGCGAGCACCAACCCGGCAATGAGCCCGATGAGCCCGCCGACCGTGCCGAAGACCCCGTACTTCGGCCGGCGTCGCAGCGACCCTCGCTTCACGTACAGCACCTCATCCTCGTGCCGTTCAAGGGTGGAGCCATCCGAGTTCTCAGGGTCGTCTACGTGGCCCTGCTCAGCCGGCGCGGGCTCATCGGAGGAGTCTTGAGATTCGTGGGCGTCGGCATCGGGATCTTCTAGACTCGAGGCGTCGAAATCGGGGTCCTTCACGATGTAGACGTTATCCCATCCCCGCCCGCGGCGGCGACGGCGCCAGGTAGGGGCAGGTGTTCGGAGAGTTCGGCGCGCGTGCCCGAGGCGCGCACGTTGCCCGCGGCGACCTCCTCCTGCCAGGCCGCCTTCCCGGTCACGAGCCGCAGCCACACCTGCGGCGCCATCTCTACCGTGTTCGGAGGGGTGCCCCGGGTGTGCCGCGGCCCGGCGATCACCTGGATGACCCCGGCGGGTGGGACCCGCACTTCCACGGAATTCCCCGGCGCGGCTACGGCGAGCTCCTCGAGCGTGTACCGCACCGCAGCCCGGGTCTGCGCCCCCGTCGCGTCGCCGGCGGCCCACGCGCTCAGCGCGGCCTGCCCATCGGCAGGCGATATTCGTCGTCGTGCCACGCCGTGATTCTATCGCCCGCGCCCCGGTGCCTAGATCACGCCGAGGGCGATGACGGCGTCGGCGACCTTGGTGAACCCGGCGATGTTCGCCCCGAGTGCGTAGTTCCCCGGCGCGCCGTACTCCTCCGCGGTGCGCAGGCACCGATCGTGGATGCCGGTCATGATCTCCGCCAACCGTTCCTCGGTGAACGCGAAGCTCCACGCGTCCCGGGAGGCGTTCTGTTGCATCTCCAGGGCCGAGGTGGCCACCCCGCCGGCGTTCGCGGCCTTCCCCGGGGCGAACAGCACGCCCTGCTCGGCGAGGAGCCGGGCCGCCTGGGCGGTCGTGGGCATGTTCGCGCCCTCGACGACGGCGCGCACGCCATTGCCCGCGAGGAGTTCGGCCCCCTGGTGGTCGAGTTCATTCTGCGTGGCGCAGGGGAAGGCGACGTCGCACGGGACCTGCCAGATCGGCCCGTCCGTGACGAGCCGCGCGTGCGGGCGCCTCTCGCAGTAGTCGGCCACCCGGCCCCGGCAACGTTCTTTGACGTCCCGCAACACGGTGAGGTCGACGCCGTCGTCGTCGATGACGTAGCCGGAGGAATCGGAGAAGGCGACGACGTGCGCCCCGAGTTCCTGCGCCTTCTGGATCGCGTAGATCGCCACGTTGCCCGAACCGGAAACGACGACCCGTTTGCCCGCGAGGTCCTCCCCGCGCGTCTGCAGCATGCGGGCGGCGAACATCACCGTGCCGTAGCCCGTCGCCTCGGTGCGCAGCAGCGACCCACCCCACGTGAGGCCCTTGCCGGTGAGCACCCCGGATTCGTACCGGTTCGTGATCCGCTTGTACTGGCCGAAGAGGTAGCCGATCTCGCGGGCGCCCACCCCGGTGTCCCCGGCGGGAACGTCCGTGTACTCCCCGAGGTGGCGGTACATCTCGGTCATGAAGGATTGGCAGAATCGCATCACTTCGGAATCGGAGCGCCCGCGGGGGTCGAAGTCCGCGCCGCCCTTGCCCCCGCCCAGCGGCATGCCGGTGAGCGCGTTCTTGAACACCTGCTCGAAGCCGAGGAATTTGATGATGCTCAGGTTGACCGACGGGTGGAAGCGCAGTCCGCCCTTATACGGGCCGAGCGCGGAGTTGAACTCCACCCGGAAGCCGCGGTTGATGTGGATCTTGCCCGCGTCGTCCACCCAGGGCACTCGGAAGATGATCTGCCGCTCGGGCTCGCAGAGCCGTTCCAACACCGCGGCGTCGGTGTACTGGGGGTGGGTGCGCAGTACGGGTCCGAGGCAGGAGAACACCTCGTGGACCGCTTGGTGAAACTCCGTCTCTCCCGGGTTGCGGGTGAGGACGAGGTCGAATACGGAGCTCAGTGCGGGGTCCACGCGGCACCTCCTATCGGGTCAGGTTCTCAGGGTAAACCGCGCCGACCTCGCGCGGTAGTGCCAACCCCCGAACGCCTCGGCACGGCGTCAGCCGAACAGTCCCGGCAGCACGCCCGCGCTGAGCTCGCGCAGCTCCTGTGCGCTCGCATCGAACACGCCCTGGATCTCCAGGCGCGCCTCCTGCCCGGTACCCTGGGTCGTACCAATCTTCGCCGCTGTCTGCCCGCGCACCTGGCACAGGTTCATGAAGCGGTCCTCGAAGTTCCGTGGCACGGAGACGACCGCGCGCGCTCCCGTCTCGGAGAACAGCAGGGTCGCCAGGTCGGTGCCGTCGCGGGCGAGGAGATCATCGAGCACCACCCGCACCCCGGTGCCGTGTCGGAGCACGCACTCCACGAGGGCGTGGGCGAGCCCGCCCCCGGACAGGTCGTGCGCGGAGTCGAGCAGCACGTCCGCGCTCGCGGCGATGAGCACCTCCGCGAGGCGTTTCTCGGCGGCGAAATCGACCTGCGGGGGCACCCCGCCGAGGTGGCCGTGGATGGTCCGCGCCCATTCCGAACCCGACAGTTCCTCCCGGGTCTCCCCGAGCAGGTAGACGGCGAGGCCCTCCTCCTGCCAGCCCGAGGGGAGGGCGCGGGCGACGTCGTCGATCACGCCGAGCGTGGCGATCACCGGAGTGGGGTTGATCGAGGCGTCGATGTGCCCGGCGGGCAACGAGTCGTTCTTCGTCGAGTTGTACAGCGAGACGTTTCCACCGGTGACCGGGATGCCCAGTTCCGCGCAGCCATCGGCGAGCCCCGTGATCGCTTCCACGAGCTGCCACATCGGTTCGGGTTGCTCGGGGTTGCCGAAGTTGAGGCAGTCGGAGATCGCGACGGGCCGGGCATCGGCGCACGCAACGTTGCGGTAGGACTCCGCGAGGGAGAGTTGCGCCCCGGTGTACGGGTCGAGTTTGGTGA
>CAMXUZ010000042.1 GCA_947251855.1 uncultured Ruaniaceae bacterium | reverse complement strand
CATGCCGACCCCGAGCGAGGGTGCGATGGCGATGAAGTAATCCATGGTTATCGCGGCCTCACTAACGGGAACGTAATCGTTTCGCGGATCCCTAAACCGGTGGGGGCCATGTGGAGGCGGTCCATTCCCATGCCCATGCCTCCCGAGGGCGGCATCGCGTATTCCATCGCCTCCAGGAAGTCCTCGTCCAACTGCATCGCCTTGGGGTCGCCCTTAGCGGCGAGGAGGGAGTGAGCTTCGAAACGCTCCCGCTGGATCACGGGATCAACGAGCTCGGAGTAGGCGGTCGCGAGTTCGGATCCGCGCACGTAGAGATCCCACTTCTCGGCCTTGCCCGGTTCGCTGCGGTGTTGCCGTGTGAGCGGGGAGGTGTCTTCCGGATAATCCATGACGAAGGTCGGCTCGTGCAGGTGATCGCCGACGAGGAATTCCCACACCTCTTCGACGACCTTGCCGGGAATGGCGAGGGATTTATCGATTTCCAATCCGACCCGCTCCGCGTGAGTAATTAATTCCTCAATTGGCGTCTGTGGGGTGATCCTTTCCCCCAACGCCTCGGAAAGCGAGTCGTAAAGGCTAATCCGGGCCCAGTCTCCCCCGACGTCGTACTCACTTCCATCCGCGAGAGTGAGCTTCGTCGAACCGAAGACGTCGAGAGCGGCCTGCTGCACAATGGCTTGGGTGAGATCCGCCATTCCGTTGTAGTCCGAATACGCCTCGTATGCCTCAAGCATTGCGAATTCGGGTGAGTGGGAGGAGTCGGCGCATTCATTCCGGAAGTTCCGGTCGATCTCGAATACACGTTCCACACCGCCCACGACGGCCCGCTTGAGGAACAACTCCGGGGCGATTCGTAGATATACATCGATATCGAATGCGTTGATGTGGGTCTTGAATGGGCGCGCGGCCGCGCCCCCGTGGAGGGTTTGCAGCATCGGGGTCTCGATCTCGATGAAATCCCGCCGGTGGAAACTCTCCCGCAGCGACCGCATCACGGCCGCTCGGGTGCGCACCATTTCGCGAGCGGAATCGCGGACGATGAGGTCGAGGTACCGCTTCCGGACCCGCGATTCCTCGGAGGATTCCTTGTGGAGCACGGGTAGGGGGCGGAGCGCCTTGGCTGCGAGCGCCCACTCGTCAGCGAAGACGCTCAGTTCCCCCCGCCGGGAGGAGATGACCAGGCCGTGCGCGAACATGTGGTCCCCGAGGTCGACGTCGGCCTTGAAGGCGGCGAGCGACTCCGCTCCCACCTCCGCCTGCGAAAGCATCACTTGCAGTTTCGCCCCCGTGCCCTCCTGCAACGTGACGAAACACAGCTTGCCCGTGTTGCGCAGGTAGACGACCCGGCCCGCGACCCCCACCTTGGCGTCGGTCTTCGAATCCGCCTCGAGATGGCCGTACTTCTCCCGGACCTCGCTGATCGTCGCGGTAACGGGGAGCGCTACCGGGTAGACCTCGCGGCCCTCGTCCAGAATGCGTTGGCGCTTCTCGCGGCGCACGCGCATTTGTTCGGGCACGGATTGGGGCTCGGGATTTGCAGAATTGGCACTCACGCGTTCAATCCTAGTCGTTAATTGCCGCTCTCCCGGCGTGTGCTCGCTGACATCCCGCCGCTACTGCAGGGAGGCTTGGGCGCGGGCGAAGGGCACAGCGGAGGTGTGCAGCCCGTGCCCCGCCGGGATCATCCCGGGATCGTCGCCGTGTTCAACAATTCGGTTGTTCTCGTCGACGAACACGACCTTGGGGGTGTAGGTGCGCGCTTCTGCGTCCGCGAGCATTCCGTAGGCGATGATGATGACGAGGTCCCCCGGGTTGACGTGGTGGGCGGCGGCACCGTTGATGCAGATCTCCCCGCTCCCGCGTTCGCCGGCGATCGCATACGTGGTGAGGCGGGAGCCGTTGGTGATGTTGACGACGTCGACCTGCTGCCCCACCGGCAGGTCTGCACCGTCGAGCAGGTCCGCATCGATCGTGATCGAGCCGACGTAATGCAGGTCTGCTTGGGTGATGGTGGCGCGGTGGATCTTTCCAACCATCATCGGGCGCATCAGCGAAGTCATTCATTCTCCAACGTGGGTGAGGAGCCGGGCGGCGGCGTGGGCCGCCATTGAATTACAGCGTTATCCAACAGCCGAGTATTCCCCACCCTCGCTGCGATCGCGAGCAGGGCCGGTTCTTCAGTGCCGGTTTCGTGCGGCGCCATCGTTTCGGGATCGACCAGCGCGAGGTAGTCGAGCAGCACGTCACCGGCGTGGGAAGAGAACTCGTGCCGGGCCGCGGCAAGCGTACCCTCGGGCCCTGCCCCCGCCGCTGCAGCTTCCGCGCCCGCACGGATCGTGCGGGGGATGATGAGCGCGGAGGCCCGTTCGTCCGCGCTGAGGTAGGCGTTCCGGGAGGAGAGCGCGAGGCCGTCGCGGTCCCGCACGATGGGCACGGCAACGATGTCGACATCGAGGTTGAGGTCGGCGACCATTGCGCGGATGAGCGCGAGTTGTTGGGCATCCTTCTGGCCGAACAGCGCGAGGTCGGGTCGTGTGATTCCCAGGAGCTTGTTCACCACGGTGAGCATGCCGTCGAAGTGCCCGGGCCGGGCCGCCCCCTCGAGCACGTTCCCCATCTCGCCGGCGCGTAGCGTGATGCGGCGATGGGGATACATCTCCTTCGCCGTCGGGGCGAACACAACATCGACCCCGAGCGCGGTTAGCTTCTCGACGTCGGAATCCAACGTTCGCGGGTACGCGTCCAGGTCCTCATCCTCCCGGAACTGCAGCGGGTTGACGAAGATGGTCACGACGACTTCTTCGGCGCGGCGCTTCGCCTCCCGCACGAGTTCGAGGTGGCCCTCGTGCAGGGCTCCCATC
>CAMXUZ010000041.1 GCA_947251855.1 uncultured Ruaniaceae bacterium | reverse complement strand
AGGCCGAGGATCGCGACGCGGCGGGCAGGGGTGGGCCGGAGGCGGGTAGCGAGGCCACCGATATGCCCGACGATGTGTTCGTTCACCGCGCGGGCCGTGCGCGACAGCGGTGCAGACGCGCCGTAATGCGCCGCGGAATCCGCGAGGATGTAGGCATCCTTCTCCAGGCAGGGACCCGCGACGGGCCCGGGCAGGGCGAGGTTGAGCCGGTCGTAGTTGTGTCCGGCGGCCTCGATCACCCGGTAGACATCCACCCCGGCGAGGTCGGCGACGTAGGCGAGTTCGTTCGCGAACGCGAACTGCAGGTCCCGCCACGTGTTCGACACGAGCTTGGCGAACTCCGCCTCCTTCGGTGAGGCGACGGGCACGATCTCGACCCCGAGCGTTCCGAAGAGGTCCGACGCCGCGGCGAGCGAGGCCTCATCGCGCCCGCCGATGATCTGGGGCAGCGTCGTGAGCTCGGCCATCGCCTTGCCCTCGACGGTGCGCTCTGGGGCCATCGCGAGGAGGAACTCCTTACCCGAGGCCGCGAGCGTGGCCGCCGCGAGGTCGCTGGTACTTCCCAGTCGAACTGTCGAGCGCAACACCACGAGCGCCCCCGCCGGCATTCCCGCCGCCACGGATTCCAGCGCGCGGGCGAGGTCCTCCTGCTGCACCCGGCCGTCCTCGAGCGGGGTGCCCACGGTGATGACGTAACTGGAGGCCCTCGGCAGCGGGGAATCGGCGGCGATGGCGGTGAGCCTGCCCTCGGCCACGACCTCGCGCAGGGTCTCGGAGAGCCCCGCCTCGTAGAAGGTTGCCTCCCCGCGCCCCAGGGCCGCGAGGATCTCACCGCGCCGCTCGGTTCCCGCGACCCTCATACCGGTGGCGGCGAACGCCGTCGCGAGGGTGAGGCCGACGTAGCCGAGGCCAACGACGCAGACGTCGAATCGTTCTTCCACGGTGTCGTTCATTTCGAGTTCGCCGTTCTGCGGTGCGCGATCGCGTCCGCGTAGATCCGCTCGATCTTTGCTCCGACCACCTCGGGCGCGAACTCAGCCGCGCGCCGCGCCTGGGCGGCGCTCATCTCGTTCCGCTGGTCCGGATCGTTGATGAGTTCGGCGAGCCGCCGGGCGAAACCGTCGATATCACGCGGATCGATGAGGCATTGTTGCAGCGGGCCGGCGGTGGAGGAGTACCCGTCGTTGTCGCCCGCGAGCACGGCACCGCGGCCCGCCGCGAGCGCTTCGACGACGCTGATCCCGAAGCTTTCCCCCCCGAGTGCCGGCAGGGCGATGATGTCGGCGCTGGCGAGGAGATCCGCCTTGTGCTCCTCCTCGACGAAGCCGGTGAAGGAGACGACGTCGGCGAGCCCGCTCTCGCGCACGCGTTGCTCGTACTCCTCGAGCAACGGGCCCCGGCCCGCGATCTCCACGGTGAACGGGGTGTCCGTGAGGGCCCACAGCCGAGCAGTCGCCTCGAGCAACGCCCCGGCCCCCTTGCGTTCCACGAGCCGGCCGAGGAAGAGGATGCGCACGGGCCCATCCCCAGCAGCGGCGGCCTCGCGTGCCCGCTCGCGGGCGGTCGCATATTTCTCGATATCCACCGGGCTGCCCGTGGGGATCGCGGGGCGCCCGTACATGAAGCGGGAGAAATCGCTTGCTGGGGCGCTGAGTGACATGAACCGATCGAACCGGCGCACCTGGCGCCGCTGCCACAGACCCAGCAGCTTCCCACCGAAACGGGAGAGGAAACTCAGCGGAAGGATCATGAAGGTGGCCACGAGGGGCACCCCGGCGGGCAGGAGCGAAACGATTCTGCCCGCGAGCAGCGGGCTATAAGGGATGGCGATGTGAACGAGGTCGAAATTCTCCCCGTGGAGCAGATCGCGAAGGTCTGCCCGCTTCGCCGGCAGAGGAATGCCCACTCGATTGCCGTTGAAGCGGAACCGCAGGTTGCGGGCGAGGGAATGGATCCTCGGGACGTCCGTGCGCTTAGTCGTCGACGTGAGGTAGTGGACCTCGTGGCCGACCCGGGTCAGATACCGGCCGATCTCCAAGATGATCTGCTGCACCCCGTCGGTGGAATCAAGAGTGTCGTCAATAACGAGAGCAATCTTCATCTCTTATAACGCATTCACCGCCTGCGCGAGACGGTCCACCCCTTCAACGATCTCGTCTTCGCCGACGGCGGAGTAGGCGAGCCGCAACGAGTTCTTCGCCCCATCGAGGAGGAAGTCCGATCCCTTCACCACGGCGAGCCCACGCTCGGCGCATGCGGCGAACAACCGGTCGGTGTCGACGTCGTCGGGGAAGGTCACCCACATGAAGTACCCGCCCTCGGGCTTGGTGAACGAGGCTTGCGGGAGTTTCTCGGCCAGCGCGTCGGCGAGGGTGTCGACCCGGGAGCTCAATGCCTTCTTCACGGTTTCGATCGAGCGGTCGTACGCGCCGGACGCGATGAATTGGTACACGATGGATTGGGCGACCATGTTCGGGGAGATGTACGCCGCGGTCGCCAGGGCGGCGATCTTCGAGATGAGGCCCGCGGAGCCTACGAGGTATCCCACGCGGATGCCGGGGGCGACCGTCTTGGAGAAGGACGACGCGTAGACGACCTCCCCGCCCTTCGCTTCGGAGAGCATCGTGGGCAGCCGCTCCCCGGAGAAGCGCAGCTCCACGTACGGGTCGTCCTCGAAGATCGTGAACTCGTGCTCCCGCGCGAGCGAGAGCAGCTCGGCGCGCTTCGCCGCGCTCAGGGTGTAACCCGCGGGGTTCTGGAAATTGGGGATGATATGGGCGAGGGCGGGGGAGACGCCCCCCTTGAGAAGTTCGGCGAACGCCGCCGTGTCCACGCCGTCGGCGTCCAACGGCAACGCGTGCAGGTCCGCTCCCTGGGTCTTCAGGGAAAGAAGGGTCCGGTCATAGGACGGGCTCTCCACGACGACGGCATCGCCGCGGGAGACGAGCGCCTCGAACAGGAACGCATCCGCCTGCATCGAGCCGTTCGTCACGATCACTTGTTCGGGGCCCACCCCGTGGGAGGTCGCGATCCACTCCCGGAGCGGTTCGTATCCGACCGAGGTGCCGTACCCGAACGTGCGGGCCGGATCGTTGGTGAAGGCGGCATCGGCCGCGGCTTTCAACCCGTCTACGTCAACAATGTCGAGGGAGGGGGCGCCCCGGGCGAACGAAATGGGAGTGGGTTCAACAGACATGCTCGCCATTGTAGTCAAATGCCGCATTTCTGCTTTCCCCGCCGTACCCTTGGAACGTGACCGATCTTTTTCCGTGGATGGATCCCGAATACCTCCTCAATACGTTCGGAACGGCGTTCTTCTGGGTGAGTGTCGCCATCGTCTTCGTCGAATGCGGGCTCTTCTTCCCGATCCTTCCCGGAGATTCGCTCCTGTTCGCGATCGGGCTGTTCATCCACCAGGGCCACATCAACATCCCCCTGTGGCTCGCCTGCCTCATCCTCTCCACCGTCGCATTCGCCGGGAACGTCGCCGGCTACGAGATCGGCCGAGCGATCGGGCCGACCCTATACGCGCGGGACGGGCGGTTCCTCAAGCGGAAATATTTCGACGAGACGATCAATTTCTTCGACAAGTACGGCAACAAGGCGCTCGTCATCGGCCGGTTCGTTCCGATCGTGCGCACCTTCGTCACCGTCGTCGCAGGGGTGGGGCAGATGCCGCGTCGACGCTTCTTCACGTGGTCGGCAGTCGGTGCCGTGCTCTGGGCGACCGGTATCACGATCGTCGGCTACTACCTCGGGCAGATTCCCGTCGTGCACAATAATCTAGAGGCGGCGATCATCCTCATCGTCGCGGTGTCGGTGCTGCCGATGGTTATCGAGTTCTTCCTCGCTCGCCGCCGGGCGAGGCAGCAATCCTAAGAGGAGGTGGCGGTGGCTTCCGGAGCGCACGTTGACCGCCAGCTCGCCGCCCTCGCCGAGCTAACCTTCCAGCAGTGGTTCACCGGGCGGGCGGCCTACGTCCGCGAGTTCTCTCCCACGGCGGCAGATTTCGGAGAACAAGCGATGCGCGCGGACTACATCGCGGAGAAGGCGTGGTGGCTGCGCACCTACGACGCCGCGCGCCACCCGGACTATGCCGCCGCCGTCGCTGCTGCGAGCGCCGAACTTCCTCGGCCCAGCGGCAACCTTCGCAGCATGCGCCGAGGCTGGCTGGAACAGGTGGACGCCGCGATCACGAGCGCCGCGCGCACCATCCCCTCCCGGCAGTGGGCCACCACCCTCATCCCCCACGAGATCATCGACGGAATCCTCCGAGGTGATTCGTGACACCGTTAGCGCAGGCCATGGCGCACTTCGCGCACGTCGCGCCGATCTCCTCGCACACGAGGGCGACCCTCGCCCCGCACTTGCCGCCCCTCGTGCAGGAACTGTTCACCTACGGGGTGGGCTACATCGGCGACGGGCTCCTACGCACCGTGGACCCGATCACCATCGCGCGCGCCGTCGTCGACCTCGCCGCTCCCATCCACGCCTCCCATTCCTTCCCGATCCTCACCACCGCGTTCGGCGACGTCGTCACCGAGTGGCGTTCCCGGCTGTACCTCATCAACGCTCGGGTGGGGCGCTACATCGGCCTGGGGCGGGCGGGACGGCTCGCCCAGGTCGTCACAGAGCTCGCCGACCCCCAGCGGCGCACGTTCCTGCTCGGCCGCGCCCCGTGGGCGGAGGCGGTGGGCGATTTCGGCGTGCCCACGCCCCTTGGGTGCTTCGCCTACGTCCCGCCGCTGTCCGTCCTTCCCCGCGGGGAAGGGGAGGTGACCGGGATCGAGCGGGTGGGGCTGCGCGAACACCTCGAGTTCCTCGCCGCGTTCCACGGCCCCGCCCAGGGCCGTTGGTGAACGGGTGAGGGAGCCGACTACAATCACCTGTGGTTAACCAACCTAGAAGAAG
>CAMXUZ010000040.1 GCA_947251855.1 uncultured Ruaniaceae bacterium | reverse complement strand
CGCCGGGGCGTGAGCGTGGGGAGCCGCGTGCAATACGCCGCGGGAGGCCGCCACGTGAGCTGCGCGCGCCGCGCGGCAAGAAGAGGGCGGGGCCGGCGTCCATTGCGTCTCGAGGTGAGAGCGCGCCGGGTTGTGAAGTCGTCCCGACGGCGAGAGCCGAGGGGAGGCAGTGCGGCGCCGGCACTGAGGCTTCCCTCGGCTCTGAACACGGGGTACGTTCGGCCCCCGCGTGGGTCAATATGCGGCCGGTGCCCGCGGCGTCTACGCTGCGCCGGGCACCGGCCCGGGGGTTAGGGTGCAGGCGTGAGGATGTCTCGCACGAGGCCTTCCAGATTGCCGTTGGCGCCGAGGAACTGTCGCAGGGTCCGCAGTGTCGGGCCGAAGGTGTCGAACTCGGCGGGGGTCATTCCGTTCTCATCGTATGCCCGCCGGAAGTCCTCGATCCGATGCAACTGCTCGAGATAGTCCTCACGCACCGGGGTGTTGATCTTTTCCACGACTTCGTAATCCGAGTCCTGAATGATCTTCTGCCAGGCGAAGGGGGGAGAGATGACCAGGTCGCCGCCAACGAGCTCCGCCCACTGGTAGACGTTCCGGAACGCCGCCGATAGCACCCGCGAGCGGTATCCGCGTTCGGTGAAGATCGAGTGCGCCTTCTTCAGTGCGGCGATTCCGGCCCACTCCAGGGCCGAGGCATCAATGAAGATTCCTTCACTGGCGACGACGTGCTTCAACCAATCATCCAGGCGCCCGCCCATGATCGTGACGACCGGGCCCATCGTGGAGATGTCGTTGCCGTCCGCAGCGCGCCGGTCCAGCCCTCTTTCGATCGCCTGGGCGGATTGCACCGCTTGGGCGACCGAGAAGGAGACCGTGACGTTGACGCTCACGCCGCGTGCGGTTGCCTCCTCGATGGCTTCCAGTCCCACCTGCGTGGCCGGAATCTTCACGACGATGTTTTCGGCGAGGTTATGGAACTCGAGCGCTTGGTCGACGAGCGCGTGTTTATCACGGCGCAGGCTCGGGTCGGTCTGTACCGAGAGCCGTCCGTTTCGGCCCTTGTGCTCGTGGAAGATCGGTTGAAGAAGCTTCGCGGCTTCGACGGACATGTCCTTGACGGCCTGCCAGCCGATCTGCGAGTCGGTCCACGACGGGTGCGCGTCATGGATCTGGCGTATCCGCGGGGTCCAGGTATCGATGTGGCGGAGAATGGTGGCGTGAGCGATCACCGGGTTGCAGGTCGCTCCGACTGCGCCGAACGAGATCGACTGAGACAGTTCTTCCAGGTCCGATGAGTCGTTCCACAGTTCCGTTGGGGTGGTTCGAGCAGCGGTGAGAAGCGGACCTTCACGATAGGTGGTTTCCGACATGACTCCTCCTTTGGTAAGTCAGATTGCAGCGCTAGAGGGCGGTTCCGTTAACAGTGAATCGCACTCATAACCATATGTCAACAATATGTTAGGACAAATGGCGACATGTTTGTGCGCGGACGAGATTTTCTTCCAGGGCAAGGGGCGTGGAGAGGCGCGAGCGTGTGCGGGAAAGAGCCGTTCGCGGGTGAGCGGCGGCGAGGTTTATCTCACGGCGCCGGCTATGGCGAGTTGAATGAGTGCACCTCGTGGCGCAGGTCCTGCATCCGATGATCGAGAAGGTTCGCGACGATCGCTGCTTCTCGCAAGCTCTCGGTGATCCCGGCGGGAACGTTGCCGTTGTACTTGTAGTAGATCTTGTGCTCGAGGCTCGCCCAGAAGTCCATCGCGATCGTTCGGATCTGGATCTCGACGGTGACGTCGGTGGTGCCACTCGCGCGGACGACGGGCACGGAAACGATGAGGTGCAGCGACTTGTACCCGTTCTCCTTCGGGTGGGCGATGTAATCGCGTTCCTCGACGAGGGTGACGTCGGGCAGGCTGAGCAGGAGATGCTTGACCGTGTACACGTCCTCCACGAAGGCGCACGTGACACGCACGCCCGCGATGTCCTGTATGTGCTTTTGGATCGACTCCCCCGTGAGGGGAACGCCTTTGCGGCGGGCCTTGCTCACGACGCTCGCGGGTGCCTTGACGCGGGAGGTGATCGCCTCGATGGGGTTGTCGCCATGGGCGTGGTTGAAGTCTTCCTGCAGAACCGTGAGGCGGGTGAGGACCTGATCGATCGCAAACTGGTATCCGAGCATGATCGAGGTGAGCTCGTGGTGCTGCCGTTCCACGGCCTGAGGGTCGAGCCCGAGGTGATCGATGACCCCGGCCGCCTCGGCGAGCGCTGATGGGACGGAAGCGCGGGGACCCTCAGTTTCCTCACCGGGCGTGGCCTCGGCGTACGTGGTGGTCATTGAGATGTCTTCCATGTGATCTCCGTCATGAGGATGCATGTCGGTACGAGAATATGGCGTAATCCTGAGCAAACGCTGGTAAATCTTCTTATGGTTTCGATTAGCGCCCGAAGCAACTCTCGGGTAACATCGAACCTCGCGAGCGCCTCTAGCTCAACGGTAGAGCAAGTGACTCTTAATCACTGGGTTCCGGGTTCGAATCCCGGGGGGCGTACCACA
>CAMXUZ010000039.1 GCA_947251855.1 uncultured Ruaniaceae bacterium | reverse complement strand
ACGCGATGGAATACGCCGCAACGGCGCAGAACACCGGTGCGTTGCTCACCGTACGAGCACACGCGGGGAGCGCCGGCTTGCTCAAGGTGCTCGAGCGCGCCATCACCCTCGTCACGCGTGCGACCCTCCGCTCCGATGACTCCGCGGGAATACACGCGATGATGGTTCGCGAACTGCTCGAGAGCCACGCCCGCGCCGCGTGCACAGCGAACCCGCCGCTGACCCAGAGCGAACAGACCCGCCTCGTGAAGTGGCTAGTGAAGTACCGCTACGGAGGCACGCAAGACTTCTTCGATCCGGACATCGTCGCCTACGCACCTGCCCTGAGCGCCAGGAGCATCGATCGCTACCGAGAGGCAATCCAGGCGCTGGATCTCGGAACCTATGGGAGGTACCCGCTCACCAGACTTGCGGTGCTCGATAGAGACAAGGATGCGATCATCGCCGCCCATGGCGAGGGGCGGAGTAACGCGTTGGTCGCCGCAAGGGTCGTTGCCGACCTGGACGAGGCGGGCTTGCGAGAGGACGCGGTCGAATACGCCCGCGCCCACCTCCCGGATGAGGGCGGATTCTCCTTCAAACTCGGGGACTTCCTCGTGCAGGACGCCCTGGACCGCGGCGATGGGGAAGCAGCAGTCGCCTTCCGTAGGCAGCGGTTCGACAAGCAACCATTATCGACGGCGTTCGACCGGCTCCGAGAAACGGCCACCACCGCTGGCTTGTGGAATCGCGAGCGCACCTCGGCGGAAGAGCGGCTCGCTGAGGGCGACCTCCCTGCGTACATTCGTTACCTGCTTAAGGAAGGCCGTGCGGGGGAGGCGTGGCGCCTCGCGAGTGAACGCATCGATCCGGGTGATGACGTGCAAACTTGGCTCGCGCTGTGTGAGCAGCGCGCTCAGACCCACCCGGCCGACACTCTGCCGATCTACCAGGGTGCTATCCGCCGCGTGTTGGAGACGACCGACAAGCGAAACTACAAGTGGGCAGCGAACCTGCTCAAAGACATGCGCGCAGCGGCCCGGGCTGCCGGGGCAGAAGCGGAGTTCGCTGAATTCCTCGCCGCTGTTCGCGAGGAGAACCGCCGCCGCCCCACCTGCATCAAGGTGCTCGACCGGGCAGGTCTGTAGTGGCGAAGACCAACGAGGCCGCAGAGATCGAGCCCGCGAGCGAGACGCGTCCGCTAGATCTGGTTGAATATCCGGCCCTGTCCCGGTGCTACGGCGCCGCGATTGCCGGAGGCAGCGTTTTCGTTGGCATGCTGCTCGCACACCTCTATGCGTACTCTGACGGCTTCAATCCCCTCCGGTTCTTCGCGGCTCCGGCCCTCGTCAGCGGTGTGTGGCTGGTCGCGGCGTGGGCACTAACTCGAAGCGCAAAACGAGCATCCGATCCTCAGCAGATGTACACGGTCGGCGTGAAATCGGTGGTGAGGTGGGCGGCGGGCTTCACCCTGTTCCTCAATTACCTTGCTACCTTCGCCTTCGGCGTGAGCGACCTCGCCTACATTGGACTCGCGATGATGGTGATGGGCACCGTGTCGCTGATCCCGAGCATGGCTTTGGCGCTGATGGCCGCTCCCGTGCTCGGTCAGATCCAAAGGAGAAGGGATTCCAACGCGTTTTTAAGTTGAGACCTGGGACCAGAAACGCTCGATCAGTCCCGTGAGAGGAGAGCCGGGAGATATCCGAGGACGTTCAATTGTCGGATCACTCGGTGCGCGAGCGGCCCGGAGGATAGGGAGAGTTTGTAGAAGCGTGGCCCTGCGTCTGATCTCCGCAGTAGGTTCCGATCCAGGAGATCTCGAATGAGCCGAGACCGGCTAGGAGCGGTGCCCCCCACTAGCGGTTCGAGATCTCCAGCCTTGATCACTGCTCGCTCCAACAGTAGACCCAGCACCCTTTGGGTATCCGCGCTGATGACGCCATCGCGAGCGAGTCCCGCGATGGCCGGCTCGATAAGTTCGGTATTGACGAAGGATCGGTCCTGGAGTTTGTAGACCCGTGCGAGGTCGTCACGAATGCCCTTCGCGAAGAAGGTCGTCCACGCAAGCGTGCCGTCCATCTTCAGACCGTCGGCGTCTTCGAGAGCGGAAATGTACTCTCCGCGGTGGTTGCCAAAGACGGACGTCGGGTTCAACGCGATCTGCCCTCGATCGGCAAAAACGGTTCTGCGGAGCATCGCATAAGTGAAGAGCCGGGCCACTCGTCCATTGCCGTTGCGGAACGGGTGGATCCAGACGAAACGGTGATGGGCGAGAGCAATCTGAAGAATTTGCTGCTGTAGTGGGAAGTTTCGGTTCGCGAACTCAAGTAGGTCCGTCATCATCGAGTGCACATTTACCCCGCTCGGGGGCCGATGGCTCGAATCCAAGATCGCGACTTCCTGCTCCCGATAGCTTCCCGGCGTGGGATCCCCCTCGGCATCTAGGTCTGACACTGTTCGACTGTGGAGTTCTCTCACTAGGGAGTGGCTGAGAGGATCGCTAGGACTTAGCTCATCGATGAAGCGTGATGTCTCCCGGATGTTCGTGATCTCCCGGATTTTTTCAGCAGTGGTGGAGGGGGACTCCCCGGCTGGAGCATCAATGGCTTCGTAGACCGTGGTGTGGTTCCCCTCTATTCGCGCAGAGATCACGCTCATCACGGTGTCGAACAGCAGGTGGAGCTCAACATAGACCTCTTGGGAAGTAGTTCCGGTTCCGATACTGGCTCGATAGCGTTCAATCTCGAACAACAATGAGGTGAGCTCAGAGTCGAAGGCCGGCTGGGGGAGCCGGTAAAAGTTCTCCATTTTCACCTCGTCGATCACGTAGAAGAATGTAGTTCATTCTACCAACAACTTGCTACCCAGTGCGAGACTATTTGCGTGACAGGTGCTCCAATCCGCAGGATATCGCCAAACTACGAGGGACTTCAGATCCATCTATTTGCGACAGCGTGTCGATCGAACTTGCATGCTACTGGCCTCAAACACCCTGACAATTTCCGTTGCCCACCAGAGCGTCATATACCGACCGGAGCAGCGTGTAAGTGGCATTTGCCGATTTTTTACGTTAGGTTATCTGGAGCCAATTTGGTTAATCACCACTAACTAGTGCAGATCAACCTCTCAGCATTATCGCTGGCACTTTCGACAAGGGAGTCCTACGTGACAGTTTCGGTATTGGATCGGGCAGCGATCGTTGCTCCGATGAACTACAAACGCTGGCTGATGGCGCCTGCCGCGCTCGCCATCCACCTATGTATCGGCCAAGTCTATGCGTTCTCAGTCTTCAAGACCCCGCTGGTCGAACACTTCAACACCGGTGAGGTCGCCATCGGGTGGATCTTCTCCCTCGGCATCGCGATGCTCGGGATCTCTGCGGCCATCGGCGGCACCTGGGTGGAGAAGGTCGGCCCCCGGAAGTCGATGCTCACCGCCGGCGCCTGCTGGGTCGCGGGATTCTTCATCGGCGCTCTCGGAATCGGCACCGGCCAGCTGTGGTTGGTGTATTTTGGCTACGGTTTCATCGGAGGAATTGGGCTGGGTCTCGGTTACATCTCGCCCGTCTCCACACTGATTAAGTGGTTCCCAGACCGCCCAGGGTTGGCTACCGGGCTTGCGATCATGGGCTTCGGCGGCGGCGCGCTCATCGCCTCCCCGCTCTCCAACCAACTCATGGTTTGGTTCGGTGGCGGTGACCAGCCCGCGGACCTCGTCGCTGGGGTACTGCCAACGTTCCTCGTTCTTGCTGTGCTTTACGCGGTCGTCGTGTGTCTCGGTGCGCTGGTGGTCCGAGTGCCTCACCCGGATTGGACACCCGCCGGCTGGGACCCCTCCGAGCAAAAGTCGCATGCAATGCAAACCGACAAGCACGTCAGCGCGAAGAATGCGATCCGTACCCCTCAGTTCTGGTTCCTCTGGATCGTGCTTTTCACCAACGTCACCGCGGGGATCGGGATTCTTGAGAACGCCTCGCCGATGATCCAGGATTACTTCGCCCAGATCACCCCGGCCTCGGCAGCCGGGTTCGTCGGCCTGCTTTCCCTGGCGAACATGGCGGGCCGCTTCGTCTGGTCGAGCACCTCGGATATCACGGGCCGAAAGTCTATTTATATTGTCTACCTGGGTGTCGGGTTGGGGCTGTACCTGCTCGTCGCGTCGATGGGTGACAGCTCGCTCATCCTGTTCATCCTCGCGACCTTCGTGATCCTGAGCTTCTACGGTGGGGGATTCGCCACGATTCCCGCCTACCTCAAAGACATCTTCGGATCCATGCAAGTCGGCGCGATCCATGGGCGCCTGCTCACGGCCTGGTCGGCTGCGGGCATCGCGGGTCCACTCATCATCAACACCGTCTTGGAGAACCGCCGCGAGGCGGGCGCATCCGGTCCCGGGATGTACCAACTCAGTCTCTTCATCATGGTCGGAGTTCTCGCGGTTGGCTTCATCGCGAACGCGCTCATGCGCCCCGTCGATGCGAAGTACCACGCCACCGAAGAGGAAGTAGCGGAACTCTCGGCGCCGATCCAAGCCGCCGACAGTAGCGGCGTCATGTTGGAGACCCGCGTCAATGAAAATGGCACCCTTCACCGGATGGCTGCTGTGGTGCTGACGGGCATCGTCGTCGTGGGCCTTGCCTACGGGCTCTTTGAGACCATAGTTAAATCATTGGCGCTCTTCAATTAATCTGCGCCCGGCGGGGGCGCTCACGCCGGCCCAGTCCAGGCTTGCAAGCCCGCGTGTGAATCCGCGGAACGCCTCCCCTGAGGCACTCGTCGCCGCGAGTACCGCGGGCACTCCAGGTAAGGTCGATCAATCCCGATCCCTTCCTGCCATTTCGGGGCACCGAACGCAGGCAGGAACGGGCGG
>CAMXUZ010000038.1 GCA_947251855.1 uncultured Ruaniaceae bacterium | reverse complement strand
CCGGCTGCCGCTGGCAGGCGATGTCCCACGACGGCGGGGAGACGTTCGCGCCGGCCGTCGCCGCCGCCGATCTCGTCGACTCGGGCACGAACGGTTCGGTTCTTGCCGCCGGCGGGGAGCTCTTCGCCTCCCACACGGCCGACCCGGACCTGCGCCGCCGCGCCACGATCAGCCGCTCGAAGGACGGCGGTCACTCCTGGCAGGAGACACGGGTGGTAGCGGCCGGAGCCGCGGGGTACACCCAACTCGCCGAGCTCCCCGATGGGGGAATCGGGATCGTTTATGAGGCGAATGGGTACCAGCAGATCCTGTTCGAGCGATTCTCCCGAAGCGAACTGCGGGCGCAGACACTCGAAACCGCAGGCGGGGCGCCGGGATGGAAACGCAAGATTGCCGGGCCGCTGGCGATCGACGTCGTCCTACGCTCGATCACCCCAGCCGAACCGGCCGAGGAAACCGGCCCGACGCACGAGATCGACCTGGCCGGATACACCGATATCCCGACCACGGTGTTCAAAGAGATCGGTCTGGACCGTTCGCAAACGGTGCAGGTCCTGCGCACCCGCGAGGGGCTCGCCGCACCGTTTTCTGCGGGGATCCACGCGGGCGAGACGCTCACCTTCCACGCCCGCGTGTGCAACTCCTCCGACCTGCCCCTCGAGGTCGACTGGGCGGGGCAGACCCGCGCGCTCGGCCCGGGTGAATGCTGGGTCCGGCGCGACCTTCGGCGCACCCTCGATACCCCACTCGCGGGCGAGGTCGATCCGGTGGAACTGGCGGATGTCAGCGCCGCGGCCAGGGCTGGGGATAGCGCTGCTCGATCGCGGCGTTGAGCGCCCGTAAGGTCCGCATCAACTCCTCGCGCTCCTGCGCCGACCACTCGCTCAGGGTGTTTGCGAGCGCGGCACAACTCGCCTGGCGATCGGCCTCGAGGCGCTCGCGGCCGGTGCGCGTGAGGTGAAACCTGCGCGCCAGGCCGCCGGATTCATCTCCGCGGCGCTCCGCCAGCCCGTTCTTCAGCACAGCCGAGGTTTGCCGGTTGAGCGTTGAGGTGTCGAGGCCGAGGATCCGCTGGAGATCCCCGATACTCATCGGGCCACCGACCTCGAGGAGATTTAGCAGAGTGTATGCGCTCTCGTCGAGTCGGTCGCCATCCCGCTTCGAACGGCCGACGGCTGCGGTGATATGGCGGGAAAGGGCGAGGATCTCGTACTCGATGTCCCGAATTTCTGGGCTCATGTGGGAAATCTTACCTTCCGTGTGCATGCTGCACTCGATGTGTATGATGCACACGTGCTTCACTCTTCCACTCGCGCTTCTGCCGTAGGACCCGCTTCGCCGACGCATCCCTCACCTCCCGTTCGTCCGGGCCTCGTCATCGCCGCCCTCGCCGCCGGGGGCGTCTTAGTCTCCCTCGCACAGACCCTCATCATCCCGCTCATCACCCAGCTGCCGCAGATCTTCAACACCTCGGCCGCGAACGCGTCATGGATCATCACCGTTACCCTGCTCGCCGGAGCGGTCTCCACGCCGATCACTGGGCGCCTGGCGGACCTGTACGGCAAGAAACTGATGCTCCTGCTCGCCCTCGCCGCCTTTATCGTGGGCGCGCTCGTCTCCGCAGCCGCCCCCGGGCTTGGGGCCATGATCGCCGGCCGGGCCATGCAGGGAGTTGCCGCGGGCCTCATCCCGCTCGGGATATCACTTATGCACGACCTGCTCCCGCGCGATCGGGCGGGCAAAGCGATCGCGCTCATGAGCGCCTCGATGGGCATCGGCGGTTCCCTCGGACTGCCCCTGGCTGCCGCGGTCGCACAGTTCGCCAACTGGCGGATCCTGTTCCTCAGCGTTGCCCTCGTGGCGGCGCTCATCGCCGCGGCGCTGATGTGGCTCATCCCCACGGTCCCTGCGAGTTCTCACCGCGCAGGCAGCTTCGATGTCTTCGGCGCTCTTGGTCTTACCGCCGGGCTCGTCGCCCTGTTGCTCGCCATCTCGAAGGGCAGCGATTGGGGCTGGACGAGCGCTGCCACTCTCGGCAGCGCCGCGGGGGCGGTCCTGGTGCTGTCGCTGTGGGGGTTGCACCAGACCCGCAAACGCCATCCGCTCGTGAACCTGCGCACGGCGGCGATCCCCGCGGTGCTGTTGACGAACATCGCCTCGATCCTCATCGGGTTCACGATGTACGCGATGAACCTCCTGCTTCCGCCGGTCATTCAACTGCCCGTCGACCTCGGCTACGGCCTCGGCCAATCGATGGTCTCGATGGGGCTCTGGATCTTTCCCATGGGGATTGGAATGGTCGCGGCCTCCAACCTCGGGGCAGCGATCAGCCGAAAGCACTCGCCCCGGATCACCCTCATCGTTGCCGGGCTCGTCGCGGCCGCGGGCTACGGCAGCGTATTCGCGGTGCTCGCAACGATCGGGAACCGGTCCCCCGGGCCGGCCGATGTCGGCACGATCGCGCTCACGCTCATCCTCGTCTCCCTGGCGAGCGCGATCATCGGTGCGGGCATCGCCCTCGCCCTCGGCGCGATCCCCGCACTCATCCTGTCGGTGGTGCCGGTGACCGAGACCGCGGCCGCGAACGGGCTCAACGCCCTCATGCGCTCGCTCGGCACGACGTCGGCCGCAGCTGTGCTCGGCGTGATCCTCGCCTCGCTCACCCATCAGGCTGGAGGACTTGCGGTGCCGACGCTCGGCGGCTACCTCACCGGGCTCGGGTTGACGACGGGGATCGCTCTAGCTGCAAGCGCGGTCGCCGCGTTCATCCCTCGCCGCTAAGGTGGTGACCACCTGGGCCCGCTGTCAGCCGAGCACGCGCTCGAGATCGATGGCGTGCAACGACTCGAGCGAATCCTCGCGCGTTCCCGGGCCTCGGATTCATCCGCGAGCGCGTTCGCCAGTACACTCGCCTCGATCACCATCACCGCTGTCGTTCCCCTTCAATCGTAGCTGTGGAGCACGCAGTCCCTGGGAATCTGACGCGGTTCGTGGGACAATCGCACCATGTCTGACAAACGGTCGCTATGGTCCAACGACTCGTTCCTGTCGATCGGATCGAAAGGATCATTCCTGTCGATCGGGTCGACCGGTTCGGCGTTCTCAATTGGCTCGATCGCCTCGTTCGGGTCGATCTTCAGTCTTGGTTCGTTTGCGAGCCTGGGCTCCGCGTTCTCGTCCCGGTCGAAGTGGTCGCTCATGTCGCACCGGTCAACAAACGCGATCCAAGAGTCCCATACCGAAGGCGCCTCGGCAGCGCCGGCGGCCGTCTTCGCGGTCGCCGCGGCCGCGCTGGCGGGATGGTGGATATCGAAGAAACGCACTGCTAAATAGTCCGCTTCGGAAGCCCGGGGCATTCCTCAGAGGCCGTGCTCGTTCACCCCGGGCCCTGATCACTCAAAGACGTAGGCGAGAACCTCAACGGCCTGCTCCACCGTTTCGACCGTGACGTTGGTCTTACGGGAAAGCTCTTTCAGTGGGTGGATGAGTGACTCCGGGCGAATCATGATGCTCGGCTTGCCCAGGGCGAGTGCGGTGCTCAGGTCCATGGCCGTGTTCCACTGCCGGTACTGCTCACCGAAGAGGGCGATGACGATATCTGCCTTGTTGAGCAGTACTTCGGTACGGAAGTTATTGATGTCGGACGCGGCGAGATCGCGGAAGTAGTTGTTCGGCTGAGTGCCCTGGATGTCTTCGCCGACGTTGTCGGAGCGCTCGTGCACCTGCTGGGGAAAGACGAATTCCAGATCGAGGCCCTTTTCCTTGACCTTCCTGATCAGGTCTTCGCGCCAGCTCGTGTGGATTTCACCGGCCAAGTAAACCGTTAATTTCATTTGGAGATCCTCGACGTCGAAGCAAGTAGAACCGCCACACACTGTAGCAGGGAATGTGAGTATCCCTGGGAGCGCAGTTACTGGCCGGGCTCGGCGCGCCGGTTGTGAGCGTAGCGAACGCCGAGGCCGGGTACCACGCATAGCAGGAGCGCGAGGAGGAGCGCCCACCCGAAGCCGATGACGCTCTCGAGGATCAGCACCGCAGCGATCGCGAGGGCCGCCGCGATGGACCTCGTCACCCATATTCGCGCAGGTATATCGGAAGGGCCGCCGAGGATCGTGAATCGGCGATCAGGGTTCGCGCGCGAGAGGTGGATCACCGATCTGACTCCGAACACGGCGGCGCCGCAAAGGAGCGCTGCGGCGATGACCGCCGCTGTCGCGCTTGCCGCGGTTTCAGTGACGAGCCGCGAGAGCCCGATCGCCGCGGCACCCAGGCCCAAAACTGTGCCGAGAGCGGCTACCCACGAGGACGCCGTCACTGTCCGCGCCGGCTCCGGCAGCGCGGGGTCGTTCACTTGGAGATGCGGTACGCCCTGCACGACCAGCACGCGGGCCGCGCCTATCGTCACCGCCACACCGGCGATCGCAAGAATCATCGGGATTGCCATACTCAACCCTTTCACGCTCCCGCCTCGGCCGGGGCGGTTATCGCGTAGGGCGGCGCTCCGGAGGTGCAGTGGGGGCCATCGGGCGCTCGGCGCAGCTGGTTCAGCGCCCTCGGCGCAATTCAATATGGCGCCGCTCCCACACCACGAGCGCTTGGGAGTCCCCCGAAACCCGGGGCCGCTCACCCGGCGCGGCGGCGACGATGTCGCCAGCGGCGGACGCGGTGAACACGCGCGGCTGATGGCTGATACCGAGCAGATCCTCGACCCGCGCGCGGAGCTGCTCGTTTTCCTCCACGAGCACGAAGATCCGAGCAATCCCGGCGAGGTTGATCCCCTCTTCTTTGGAAAGTCGCTGGATCTCTTTGAGTTTGTCGATGTCCCGCAATGAGTAACGCCGGCCCCGGCCCGCGGCGCGTCGAGGCACCACGAGGCCGAGCCGGTCGTAGGTACGCAGGGTTTGGGCGTGCATGCCCGCTCGCTGCGCAGCAGCGGAGATGAGGTATGCCGGTGCGTCGTATCCCATGGCGCGCCCTTACGAGGCTGCCTGTTCGTCGAGGCCGGCTCGAACGTCCTCACCTTCGGTCGCCGCTGCGAACTCCTCCAGCGCGGTCTTGGCCGCCTTCGAGAGATTCTTCGGCACGGCAACCTCCACGGTGACGATGAGATCCCCGGTACCTTTCGGCGTCCGCACGCCTTTACCCTTCACGCGCAGGCGTGCTCCCGAGGACGTCCCCTTCGGCACGCGCACCCGGACGCTGCCGCCGTCGAACGTGGGCACCGCGACGGTGGCCCCTTTGACGGCTTCGGGGAAGGACACGGGCACGGTGATCGTGAGGTTGCGTCCGTCGATCCCGAACACGGGGTGCGGTTCGACCGAGACGGTCACGATGAGGTCACCGGCCGGGCCGCCGCCCTGGCCGGGTTCGCCCTTGCCGCGCAGACGGATCTTCTGGCCGTCCTTCACGCCGGCGGGGATGCGCACGTTCATGCGCCGCCCACCCACGTTGAGGGTCACGGCCTCCCCTTCGACGGCGGAGCGGAACGGCAGGCGGGTGCTCGCTGCGAGGTTCGCGCCCGGTTGGGCGCCGAATCCTGCCGGGGCGCCGCCCCCGCCACCGAACATCTGGGAGAGGATGTCTTCGAATCCACCTGCTCCCCCGCCGGTGGTCGAGTAGCGCACGTGCGGGCCGCCGCCCGCGCCGCCTGCGCCGCCGAACATTCCGCCGAAGAGGCCCTCGAAGCCGCCGGCTCCACCAGGTCCTCCCGGGCCTGAGGCGAACCGGGGTCCCCCTCCCGCCATCGCGCGCAGTGCGTCGTACTGCTGGCGCTTCTCGGAATCGGAGAGCACGGAATATGCCTCGCCGACCTCCTTGAACTTCGCTTCAGCGTTCGCATCGC
>CAMXUZ010000037.1 GCA_947251855.1 uncultured Ruaniaceae bacterium | reverse complement strand
GGCGAACCTGGTGCTCGGCGCCGGCGCCGTGGCGGGGGCGCCGCTGTCCTCCCATCCCGGGATCGATCTGATCTCCTTCACCGGCGGCCTGGTCACCGGTCGCACGATCGCGCAGTCCGCCGCGCCGGGCATCAAGAAGGTGGCGCTCGAGCTGGGCGGGAAGAACCCCAACGTGATCTTCGCCGACGCCGATCTCGACACGGCCCTGGACATGGCGACCACGGCGACCTTCCTCGATTCGGGCCAGGTGTGCTCCGCCGGCGCCCGGCTCATCGTCGAAGAGTCGATCCACGACGAATTCGTAGAGAAACTCGTGGCCGCGACCAGGCTCATCATTCCCGGTGGCCCGTTTGATCCCGCCGCCCACACCGGCGCGCTCATCTCTGCGGAACACTTGGCGAAGGTCGAGGAGTACGTCGCGGGCGGGATCGCCGAAGGGGCAGAGCTCCTCGTGGGCGGAACGCGCCCCGAAGGTCCCGAGTTCGAGAACGGGTATTTCTACCTGCCGACGATCCTGGGCAGCTGCCGCACGGAGATGACCTGCGTCCAGGAGGAGTCCTTCGGACCTGTCCTCACGATCGAAACCTTCTCCGGAGCCACGGCGCAGGAGGCGGAAGACGACGCAGTGCGCATCGCCAACGACACCATCTACGGCCTCGCCGGTGCCGTGTGGACGGAGAATGCTGGGCGCGCGGAACGGATGGCCGCGCGGCTTCGCCACGGTACCATCTGGATCAACGACTTCCACCCGTACGTCCCGCAGGCGGAATGGGGCGGGTTCAAGCAGAGCGGTTTCGGCCGGGAACTCGGCCCGACCGGCCTTGCCGAATACCAAGAGACCAAACACGTGTGGCACAACATCCGCCCAGAAGCGCAGGGCTGGTTCCCCGCGCGCTAACGCCGATTCCCGCGGCGTCGGCCGACCAAGGAGCAAAGAAGAAGACATGAAACGGTACGACTACGTCATCGTCGGTGGAGGGTCGGCGGGCTCCGTGCTCGCCAACCGCCTCAGCGCCGATCCCTCGACCTCCGTGCTCGTGCTCGAAGCCGGCCGCTCCGACTTCCGGATCGACCCCTTCATCCACATGCCCGCCGCGCTCACGTTCCCGATCGGCAGCAAATTCTACGATTGGCAGTACGAATCCGAGCCCGAGCCCTACATGGGTGGACGCCGTGTCTACCACGCCCGCGGGAAAGTGCTCGGCGGCTCCTCCTCGATCAACGGAATGATCTTCCAACGCGGCAACCCGATGGACTACGAGCGCTGGGCCGCGGATGAAGGGATGGAAAGCTGGGACTACGCGCACGTGCTCCCGTACTTCAAGCGGATGGAGAACTGCCTCGCCGGTGCGGACGTGTGGCGCGGGGGATCCGGGCCGCTCGTGCTCGAGCGCGGCCCCGCGAACACGCCCCTGTTCGGCGCGTTCTTCGAAGCGGTCCAGCAAGCCGGCCACCCGCTCACCGACGACGTCAACGGCTACCGCCAGGAAGGGTTCGCCCCGTTCGACCGCAACGTGCACCGGGGTCGGCGCCTCTCGGCGGCCCGGGCCTACCTGCACCCGGTGATGAGCCGCAAGAACCTCACCGTGCACACCCTCTCGCACGTGACCGGACTCCGCTTCAGTGGCACCCGGGTCACCGGTGTCGACTACCTGCGGGGCGGCAGGCTCAAGCGTACCGCTTCGGCCGGTGAGGTGATCCTCGCCGGCGGCGCGTTCAACACCCCGCAGCTGCTCCAGCTCGCCGGCATCGGCAACCCCGACGACCTCGAAGCCGCGGGCGTCCGCACCCGGGTCGCTCTGCCCGGCGTGGGATACAACCTGCAGGATCACCTCGAGGTGTACCTCCAGCACGCCTCCACACAGCCGGTCTCGATCGGGCCGTGGCTCAAGCACCGCTACAAGCCGCAGATCGGGTACGAGTGGCTGTTCAAACGTTCCGGCGTCGGCGCCTCCAACCACTTCGAAGCGGGTGGGTTCATCCGCTCCAACGACGAGGTGGAATACCCCAACCTCATGTTCCACTTCCTGCCCATCGCGATCCGTTACGACGGTTCCCAGCCGGCCTCGGAGCACGGCTACCAGCTGCACCTGGGTCCGATGTATTCCGACGTGCGCGGGTGGCTCAAGATCAAATCCACCGACCCGTTCGCGCACCCGGCGATCCAGTTCAACTACCTCTCCACCGAGAACGACCGCCGCGAATGGGTCGAAATGATCCGCGCCGCCCGCAAGATTCTCGAACAGCCCGCGTTCGCCGCGTTCTCCGGCGGCGAGATCTCGCCCGGCCCGGGCGTCCAGACCGACGAGGAGATCCTCGACTGGGTGGCCAAGGACGCCGAGACCGCGCTGCACCCCTCGTGCACCGCGAAGATGGGCGTCGGGGAGGACGCCGTGCTCAACCCCGAAACCATGGAGGTCTATGGCACCAAGGGGCTGCGCGTCGTCGACGCCTCCGCGATGCCGTACGTGACCAACGGCAACATCTACGCCCCCATTATGATGCTCGCCGAACGGGCGGCCGACCTCATCGCCGGCAACGAGATGCTGCCGCCGCTGCAGGCCCCGTACTACCGCCACGGGCACGGGATGCCGCTCTACCCCGAGGGCGACCCGCGGAACGACGCGCAGCCGGGCACCGTTGCCGGAGGCGCGGCATGAGCAACGAAACATCGACCACCCCGGGCGCGGGGGTGATCCCCCCGATCAACTGGCCGGTCTTCATCTGGGCGGCGATCGGGGCCATAGCGATCACATTGTGGGCATTCCTCGCGCCCGAAAACGCAGAATCGGTCCTCGGTGCCGTGGTGGGCTGGACCTCGGACTGGTTCGGCTGGTTCTACGTCGCCCTCGCCGGCGTCGTGCTCGCCTTCGTCATCTACCTCGCGCTCTCCCGGTTCGGGAACACCAAACTCGGGCCCGAGAACGCTAAACCGGAATTCTCCACGATGGCCTGGGCGTCCATGCTGTTCGCCGCCGGAATCGGCACCGACCTCATGTTCTTCGCGGTCGCCGAGCCCGTCACCCAATACCTCGAACCCCCCTCCACCCCCCCCGAGACGGTCGACGCCGCCCGCGAGGCCACCGCGTGGACCCTGTTCCACTACGGCATCTCCGGGTGGGGCATGTACGCTCTCATGGGAATGGCGCTCGCCTACTTCGCCTACCGGATGAAGCTCCCCCTCGCGGTGCGCTCCGCGCTCGCGCCGATCTTCGGCAAACGCATCCACGGACCGCTCGGAGACACGGTCGACTTCGCCGCACTCCTGGGGACCATCTTCGGTGTTGCCACCTCCCTGGGGATCGGCGTCGTCATGGTCAACGTCGGTCTCGC
>CAMXUZ010000036.1 GCA_947251855.1 uncultured Ruaniaceae bacterium | reverse complement strand
GCCCACGAACTGCTGCAGGATCGATAACCCGATCCCGACCCACACGATCGGCAGGACCTTCCCCGCCGGCCCGAGCAGATCCTTCAGCGAGGAGCGGCGGTCGGCGACCACGGTGCGGCGGATCTCCTCCACCCGCTTCTCCACGCCCTTACGCATGACCGAGCCCAGCACGTCGCGGGCTTCGTCCGGTTCATCCTGGGCCACGAGGTGCCGCGGCGACTCCGGGATCGTCAGGGCGAGCACGCCGTAGGCGACGGCGGGAAGCACCTCTGCCCAGAACATCCAGCGCCACGCGACGCTGCCCCACAGCTCCTCCCCCGCGCCCCCGGCCACCCCGGCGAGGAAGGCGTCGGAGAGCAGGGCAACGAAGATTCCCACGACGATCGCCATCTGCTGCAACGAGGCGAGCCGGCCCCGGATCGAGGCGGGAGAGATTTCTGCGATGTAGGCCGGGGCGATCACCGAGGCCGCCCCGACCGCGAGCCCACCGAGCATCCGCCAAAAGATCATGTCCCACGGGCCGAACGCGAATCCCGAGCCGAGGGCCGAGGCGGTGAAGAAGGCGGAGGCGAGCAGCATCACCCGGATCCGGCCGAAGTGTTCGGCGAGCCGGCCGGCGACGTAGGCGCCGATCACGCACCCGAGGAGGGCGGAGGAAACGACGAACCCGGTGAGCAGCGCTCCCGTTCCGAAGGCCTCGCTCATCGGGTTGACCGCGCCGATGATCACCGAGGTGACGAAGCCGAAGAGGAAGCCGCCGAGGGCCGCGACCACGGCGAGGTGTAGGGCCCTGCCCAAGTAGTAGTCGCGCTGTGCAGGGGACTCCAAAGCCATGGGGTTTCCCTTCTCACGGGAGCCGCGGGTGTCCTGCCGACGCTAACGCAGCACTTCTTCTGAGCAAGGCCTTGCCAAGGAGTGCCGCAGCAGCGTATTTAGGGCGGGTGGGCGTAACGCCCGGCGAGTGGCGCTGGGCGGGGGCGATCGTCGTCGTCGCCGAACATGGGGCGCCCTTGAGACAATAGGGGCATGTCCCCTTACTACGCCGCCGCCTCACGGCAGATCGATGCTGCCCCCAACGTGCTGTTCGACCTCGTCGCCGATCCGCGGAATCACCCGAAGATCGACGGCTCGAACAGCGTTCGCAGCCCCCTGCCCGGCGCCCCCGAACGGCTCTTCCTCGGCGCCCGGTTCGGAATGGGCATGCACCGCAAGATCAACTATCGGATGGGCAACCGGGTGACGGAGTTCCTCCCCGGGCGGATCATCGCGTGGACGCCGCTCTCGGGGCACACCTGGCGCTACACGTTCACGCCGTTCGACGGCGGCACGCTCGTCACGGAGGAGTGGGATGCCCGGGAAGTGTGGAACCGGTGGCTCATGAGGCTCGCCGGCGTGGGCAAACTCAACCAGCGCGCCATTGAACGGTCGCTGGAGCGGCTCGAGCAGCTCGCGCTCACTACACCCCGGTAGACATCCGGGGCGCAGCGAGCGGATCATGGCGGTGGGAGGACACCATGGATATCGATATTGCTCGCGTCTACGAGCCCATCCGGGGCGGCACCTACCGGATCCTCGTGGATGGTATGTGGCCGCGCGGGATCAAGAAGACCTCCACGAAAGTAGATACGTGGATCAAGTCCGTCGCGCCATCGAGCGACCTTCGCAAATGGTACGGCCACGAGGAATCGAAGGCGGCGGAGTTCGCGAAGCGCTATCGGGCGGAACTCGATGCCAACCCCGACGGGGTGAAGGAGCTCCGTGACGCGCTTGCGGCGCACCCCAACTCGATCCTCGTGTACGCGGCGAAGAGTCCGACGACGAACGCGAGCGTGCTCCAGGCCTACCTCGCGGGGGACTAACTCAGGCTCGCGCTGTAGGCCGCGAGGCCGCCGAGAGCCACGAATGCGAGCATCCCCAGCGCCCACAGAACGACCGCCACGATCCCGATGATCTTCCCGGCCTGGATATTTCCGCGGTTGGTGTACGTTACCCCGGAGGCGTCGATCTCCTTGAGCGCCTTGTTACCCATGACCCAGGAGACGATTCCTAGCGGGGCACATAGGACGAGGCCGAGGATGCCGAGCACGAGGATGGTCGTTCCGTTCGGGTGGCTTTGCGGCATCCCGCCACCACCGAACTGCGGCGAGCCCGAGTATTCGGGCATCCCGCCGGGGTTCTGCGGCGGTTCGGGCGGCTGTGGTGGTTCGTAACTCACGGGTGACTCCCTGTTGATTGAGTATTACGTCCGTACACTCTAGCGATTCTCGCGCCCGCGCTGAACCGGCCCCGCGGATGGGCGTGCTCCCGAGTTGCCGCGGCAAGTTCCTCTATCGAAGCTGTTCAGGGGCTACTTCGTTGAGTTAAATGGGAAGATGAGCGACTCCTCGACCACCTGGGCGAAAGCCGTAGCGTTCAATAAACTTCACATTCCCGGCGATCCGGTGATCCTGCCAAATGCGTGGGATCCGGTCTCCGCGAACATCATCGCTTCCGCAGGGGCGGCGGCGGTTGCGACCTCCTCCGCGGCGGTCTCGTGGGCGCACGGCCGGCGCGACGGGAGCGGGCTCAACCGGTACGAGGTGATTCAGGCGACAGCCCGGATCACCCAGTCCGTGGAGGTTCCCGTCTCTGCCGATATCGAGTCGGGCTACGGGGCCGACGACGGCGACCTCGCCGTGACCCTTCGGGGGATCCTCGACGCCGGGGTCGTGGGGATCAATCTGGAGGATTCCGGCACCAGCGATCCCGCTGCTCCGCTGTGGCCGGTGGAGCTCGCGGCCCGCCGAGTGCAGGTGGCCCGGGCGGTGGCCGCCGAGCGCGGCGTGCCGATGTATCTCAACGCCCGGATCGACACGTTCATCGCCGAAGCGGGACCTCCCGAAGGCAGGCTCGCGGAGACCCTGCACCGCGCCGAGGAGTACCTCGCTGCCGGCGCCTCGGGGATTTTCGTGCCCGCCGTCTCCGACCTGCGCGTTATCGAGCAGCTCGTGGCCGGGATCGAGGGGCCGGTGAATATCCTCGTCGGTCCGGGCTCGCCGCCGGTCGCGGAGCTTGCCGAGCTCGGTGTCGCTCGCATCTCCACGGGTTCCTCACTCGCGGCCGCCCCGCCCGGGTTCCTCCCCCGCGCGGGGGCCGGCGGCATCGCCCGGGCCAGGAACACCCACCCCGTGCGGCAGGCCGCCTCTGCCGGCCGCAGC
>CAMXUZ010000035.1 GCA_947251855.1 uncultured Ruaniaceae bacterium | reverse complement strand
TTTCACGCTCATGGGCGAATCCCTGCGTGAGGCCCTCGACCCCCGATCGAGGAGATGAACGTGCCCACACTCCTTTCTGTTCGTGACCTCTCCGTCACCTTCCACGCGTCCAAGGAGCACAAGTTCACGGCCGTGGACGGGGTGAGTTTCGACGTCGACGCCGGCCAGACCGTTGGCCTCGTCGGCGAATCCGGTTGTGGCAAGTCCGTCACGTCACTCGCGATCATGGGCCTGCTTCCCGAGCGCGGCAACACGATCACCGGCGAGGCGCGCTACGACGGCACCGACCTCATCGCCCTGCCGGACCGCAAACTCCGCGATCTGCGCGGCAGCGAACTCGGGATGATCTTTCAGGACCCGCTCTCCTCCCTCAACCCGGTCGTGCCGCTGGGACTGCAGGTGGCCGAGGTGCTCATGCGCCACCAGCACCTCTCCCGATCGAAAGCGATGCCCCGGGCGGAGGAGATGCTCGAGCGGGTGGGGATCCCCGACCCGCACCGGCGGCTGCGGGAGTACCCACACCAGATCTCCGGAGGGATGCGCCAGCGCGCGCTCATCGCGATGGCCCTCGCCTCCGCACCCCGGCTGCTCATCGCCGACGAACCGACCACCGCCCTCGACGTGACGATCCAGGCCCAGGTGCTCGCCCTGCTCACCGAACTCGTGCACGAGACCGGCACCGCGCTCATCATGATCACCCACGACCTCGGGGTCGTCGCCGGGATGTGTGACGAGGTGAACGTGCTCTACGGGGGCAAGATCGTCGAGCGCTCCGCGCGCTACCCGCTGTTCGACTACCCCCGCCACCCCTACACCGGCGGGCTCCTCGCCTCGATCCCGCGGCTGGATTCCGAGCGGGGCTCGCGGCTCAACCCCGTGCCCGGGTCGGTGATGGACAACATCTCCTGGGAGTACGGCTGCGCCTTCGCCCCCAGGTGCAGCTCGGCGATCGGCACGTGCTTCGAGGTTCCCCCCGATCTCGTTGCCGACGACGGCGCAGGCTCGCCCGTACCCGTCGCACCCGGGCGGTTCTTGCGTTGCCACAACCCACTCACCCCGGCCGGGCCGCGCCCCGTCACCCCGGATGCCCCGGTCGAAGACCCGAGGGGATCCGAATCGCTCGACGTTTCTACGGAGGCCGCCGATGGCTGACATCCTGCTTCAGACCCGGAACGTGAAAGTGCACTTCCCGATCAAGCGGGGACTGATTTTCGACAAGACCGTGGGCCACGTCCGCGCGGTCGACGGGATGGACGTGACCGTCTACCGGGGAGAGACCTACGGGCTCGTCGGGGAGTCCGGGTGCGGTAAATCTACGTTCGGGCGCGCGGTGCTCAACCTGGAGGAGACGGCCACGGGCGAGGTGAACTTCGATGGTGTGGACGTGCTCAAGCTCAAGGGCGAGGCGCTGCGACGGCAACGCCGGCACATGCAGATGGTCTTCCAGGATCCCCTCGGCAGCCTCGACCCCCGCCAAACCGTGGAGCAGCTGCTGCTGGAGGGGATGCGGGCGCACAACCTCTCGAAGCGCGGTTCCGGCCGGGAACGGCTCGTGGAGCTGCTCGAAGCGGTCGGGCTCCCGGCGGAGGCCTTGAGCAAGTATCCCCACGAGTTCTCCGGCGGGCAGCGGCAGCGGATCGGCATCGCCCGCGCACTCTGCGTCGATCCCGAACTCATCGTCGCCGACGAACCGGTCTCTGCCCTCGACGTCTCGGTGCAGGCCCAGGTGCTCAACCTCCTGCAGGAGCTGCAGGAGGAGTTCGGGCTCACCTACGTCGTCATCGCCCACGACCTCGCGGTCGTTCGGCACATCTCCGACCGGATCGGAGTGATGTACCTCGGCGCGCTCGTGGAAGAAGCCCCCGCAGGTGAGATCTACCGCTATCCGCTGCATCCCTACACGCGGTCACTGCTCTCGGCGGTGCCCGTGCCGGATCCCGAGGTGGAGGACTCCCGGGAGCAGATCCTCCTCGCCGGCGATCTGCCCAGCCCGGCGAATCCGCCCACGGGGTGCCGCTTCCACACGCGCAGCCCCTGGCGTCAGGAGATCCGGTGCGATACCGAGCGCCCAGTCCTGCGCACGCTGGACATCGCCGAGATCAACGGCGAGCACAAGGTCGCCTGCCATTGGGCCGAGGAGATCTTCACCGGCGAGATCACCCCCACTCGGGTGGACCCGATCCAGGCCGGCGCCCCGCTCACCGAGCAGGCCCCGCCGGCGGAACTCCTCGACGCCGAGACCGGCCACGACGCCACCCCGATCAACCCAGCGCTGCCGGATTAGCTCCCCCTCGGCCGCTTCAGGCGAGGGCCCTCTCCAGATCCGCAATGAGGTCTGCGGGATCCTCCAAGCCGATCGACATCCGCACGACATCTGCACCCGGGCGCGCCTCGGGGGCGACCGGGCGGTGCGTGAGCGCCGCCGGGTGCTGGATCAGCGAGTCCACCCCGCCGAGGGAGACCGCATGGGTGAACACTTTCACGTTCGAGGTCAGTTTCTCCGCCGCCGCGTATCCGCCGCGCAGCTTGATCGAGACCATCGCCCCGGGCCCGGCCATCTGCGCTCCGAGCAGATCGGCGTCCGCCCCCGTTCCCGGGAAGTACACGCGCTCCACCTCGGGGTGCTCGGTGAGCCGCGCGGCGACCTGCCTCGCCGCCTCTTGCTGGGCGCGGATCCGCACCGGCAGGGTGGTGAGCCCCCGGTGAAACAGGTACGCCGCGAGCGGGTGCAGAATCCCGCCGGTGATCGCGCGGGTCTGACGGAGCAGGGTCGCCAGTTCGGTGGAACAGGCGACGATCCCACCGACCGCGCCCCCGTGCCCACCAAGGTATTTCGTCGCGCTGTGGAAGGAGAGGGCGGCGCCTTGCTCCAGCGGTCTTTGCAGCACGGGGGTGGCGAACGTGTTGTCGACGGCGACGGGAACCTCTCCGGCTTGGTCTACCACCGCGGCGATATCGACGAGTTCGAGGGTCGGGTTGGCGGGTGTCTCCAGCAGCACCAACCCAGTCTTCGGTGTGATCGCATCGGCAACGGCCCCTGCGTCGCAGAACGTCACCTCAGTGCCGAGCAGCCCGGAGGCGAGCAAGTAGTCGGTTCCGCCGTAGAGCGGGCGCACGGCCACCACGTGCGGCTTGCCGCGGCCCTGGGTCAGCGACATCAGCATCGCGGTGATCCCTGCCATCCCCGAGGAGAACGCGACGGCGGCCTCGGCACCCTCCAGGTTCGCGAGCGCCGTCTCGAATCGGGCGACGGTAGGATTCCACAACCGGGCGTAGACGGCGCTGCCGTCCTCGGGAACATCCCCTCCGCTCGCGAGTTGCTCGTAGGATGCTCCGCCGGCGTCGATGTCGGGAAGCGGGTTCGTCGTCGATAGGTCGATGGGAAGCGCGTGCACGCCGAGATCGGTCAGGTCGGCCCGGCCCGCGTGCACCGCGCGGGTATTAAAACCAGCATTCATGCCCTCATTCTCACGGGCCACGCAGTTCACAACAATTGTGCCTGCAGTAAAAACAACATCCACGCGCACATTTTGCCTGGCCACCAACTAGAGTTGCTTTTATGAGGCGTCCCTCTTCGACCAATTTTGATTCCCTGGACTACGCGATCGTGCGGTTGCTCAACGCTGACCCGCGCATGACGAACAAGGCGCTCGCCGAGGAGCTCGGGGTCGCGGAATCGACGTGTGCGTACCGGGTGCGGCGCTTGCACAGCAGCGGGGCGATGAGCCCGCCGCGGCTCGAACTCGACCATGCGTTGCTCGGGTACGGCCTACAAGCGATCATCACCGTGTACATGTCGAGTCATTCACGGGAGGCGGTGGACCATTTCATGGCCACGATGGCCGGGACGCCGAACGTGCTTCGGGTGGTCCACCTCACCGGCCGCTCAGATTTTGTTATCGATGTTGCCGTGGCAGACCGGGAGGAGTTGAAGAACTTCGTCCTCGATCACGTGACCGTGCAACCCGCCGTTCGCGGAACTGAGACTCAGGTCGTGTTCGACGCCCGCCGGGGGAACTGGGTCCCCTCAGCACCCTCGAACCACGAATAGTCTTTGCGTGGAGAACTGCTCTTCGGGCACCTGCTCCTGACCGGTACTCGCCGTCGTGCTGCGGAGCGAAGTGGCCACGCTCTCCCGGGTCTTTCATCTACCGATTGCTTGCTCTGCGGGCGTTCTTCACCAGGACGAGGCCGGTCATCGTCACAAGCAGGAGGAGAACTCCGCCGCCGATCACGATCCATGTCGTCACGCTACCGGTCTCCTCTTGCTCGGCGAGGCCCTCTCCGCTCGCCTCACCCTCGGACGGCTCAGCAGGAGTGCCAGGAGCCGCCTCCCCCTCGGGGACCTCATCTTGGGCAGATGGGTTCGCTTCCGACCATACGTCCTCCGGCACTGGCGTGATTGACCACTCCAAGCATTCAGCCACAGATCTCGGGTTCTCCCCGGTGAGGGAATCGGTGCACCGAGGATCTTCCGGATCGCTGACGAACAGCGGATTCTCTTCAGGTAATTCTACGGCGTCCACCTCGAGCATCGCTTTCGGATTCACGACGCCGTATCCGTATCGGCGATCAATCCACTCCGGTTCACCGAATTCACGGCTCCCTGTCGTACGGATCATCGCCTGGAGAATCTGGTGGGCACTCGCCTCAGGTTGGTTCTCGAGTCCGAGCGCCACTACCGCGGCCACGATCGGGGTGGCGAGCGAGTTTCCACCAGAGATAGTTGGCGACCACGCGGTCGACGAGCTCGGGACCAACAGCTCGACTCCCGGTGCAACGACAGCAAGATTTGTCGACCCGTCCGCCCGCTCACCATCCACGGAAATAATTTCTGCGTCGCTATCGACCGAGTTGACCGCGACCGCGCCGTTATACGTCGCCGGCACGTCGCTCACCAAGCCACCACCGCCCCCGGGATTGGATGTTCCCGCGACGATCACCACGCCTTCTCGAACGGCTTCTGCGACAACCGTCTCCCACGACGGCGATCCGCCCCCCACGACCGAGATGCTGATGACGTCCGCCCCGTTGCGAATCGCATCCAGTGCGGCCATCGCTTCGGCCTCCCAGGCGCCATCGTCAATGAACTCGAACTCTCCGCCTTCGATCTCCATCGAGGAGGGCGCCCGGATCGTGAGCTCAGTTGTTGACTCTTCGGGTTGCATCGGGCGGCACGTGACCGAGCCGTCTTCTGTGGACGGCGAACCTGCGTAGAACCAGATATTCGCTCCTGGGGCGACTCCCCGCGCTCCCGTGCCGCCGTCCGCGGCGGCACCGTTACCGACGATCATCGATACCACCGAAGTACCGTGTTCAGAGATCTCGAGGTCAGTACTCTCCGCTGGCTGCGCTTCTCCCGATTCGAAATCTACGCACCAGCGTCCCTTCACGTCGATGTTCGCCCCCGCCAACTCGGGAACCTGGGTATTGATGCCGTCATCGATAACAGCGATTGTTACTCCCTCCCCGGTGATCCCCAACTCGTGAATCTCATCCAGGTGGAGTCGATCGAAGTGCCAAAGACCCGCCTCTCGGCTTTGCTCGTCGAGAACTGGCGCGGCCGCCGCGGGCGGAACCAGTGCGAGACCGAGTATCGACAACAAGGCCCCGAAAATAAAGTTCTTCACCTAAATTCCTTTATCGAGCCCGCGTCGGCGCCGCTGACCACTAGCGCCTCAGCCGCCCGGCGATGAGTCTCGATCGTGTGCTGGAGCGATCCAGGAATTGCTTGCACGTCGTCACTCAGCGACCGCCGATGCTTTGCGAAGTACTGTTGCGCGTAGAAGGCGACCATCGCCAACGTGTAGCCATACCTCGCTGTTGCGCCGTCATTAGCTCCTTCTGGTGACAGTTGAAAGGTCGCTATCGCTGACGAATCGCTCAACAGTTCCTGAGTGACCGGCAGCACGCTGTCGCCAACCCGGACCTGACTACTTCCCGTCACGGCTACAACTCCGTCTTTCTGCCGTACAGCTGGGCATATGAACAGGTGATAGTTTACGCAATGTCAGAGGGATGGCGTGCGTCAATCTCCGAACGTCTCGCCGCTCACGTCCCACCAGTGGTGCACTAGCTCGTGAAAGAAGTACTGCAGCAGGCTCCGCACCGTGAAGAGGTAACCATCTGAGCGTCGCCCCGCCCTGTCATACTCGACCGCGGAGAGCTCGGCAATATCACGGAGGAAGTCATCCGCCGCGGTTGCCAGATCGTCAGCAGTAGCACTGGGGCTCTGCTCCAGGTATCGTGCGGATATTGCCGCCTCATCCTGATCCCAATCCGGATAGGACGGCTCGTCGTGGAGCAACATCGCTCTCACCCGCGCACGAAACACCATGCAGACGTCGCGCACGTGCGCGCCGTACTCCGCTGGCGCCCACACGCCTTCC
>CAMXUZ010000034.1 GCA_947251855.1 uncultured Ruaniaceae bacterium | reverse complement strand
GGCCCTGCGACATCGACCTGCACACCAGCTGGCCCGGCTTCTTCCTCGAGCCGCAGCTCGCCTTCGAGGTGCTCTGGCGCTCCCGGTGCGAGATCGTCGTCGCCGGGGTCCCGGTGCGCGCGTGCGGCTTCGACACGTCGGTTCTCGTCTCCGCGCTGCACAGTCTGCGCTCGCCGTATCAGCAGCGCAGCGAGGGGGAGCTCGAGGAGCTCGTCGCCGAACTCGATCTCAAGATGGCGGAGCGGGAGGCGGAACCCTCTGGGGAGGATTCGCCCGCGCGAACCTTCAGCGTTCCCGATCCTGCCCCGAGTCTCGTGCCGCCCGACCCCACAGATTTCGAGGACATCGAGCCCGATCCCGCGGGGTATGGGATCCCCGACTCCGCTGAGCGCTTCGCCGACGACGAGGGATACCTCCTCCCCCGCCCCATGGCGGGCGGCGAGGCCGCAGGGGTGGTACCGGAGGGGCTCGAGGAGTTCTATAGCCAGGACCTCGAGTGGGAGACCTGCACGGATTTCGGCGGGCCGCAAGGAGCCGAGGGCGGCCCGGAGGTCGAGTGCGCCTACGTCATCGCTCCCCTGGATTACTCCGACCCCGAGGGACAGACGATCGCGCTGGCTGTTTCCCGGGTGCAGGCGACCGGCGGGGAATCGGCCGGCACGGTTCTCGTCAACCCCGGCGGGCCGGGCAGCCCCGGGATCGACCTGCCCCGAGCGCAGATCTTCGCGGACCTCAATGAGGACTTCACCATCGCCGGATTCGACCCTCGAGGGGTCGGCGCTTCCTTGCCGATGATCCGCTGCCAGTCCAACGATGCCTGGGACCGCCAGCGGCAAGGGTCCGACGAGCTCGTGAGCGAGGACCTGAACGCGGTCCTGCAGTACAACACCGAGGAGTGCTACGAGAACACCGGCGGGATCTTCGGGGTCGAGGACTTCATCGGGCACGTCGGAACGGTCAACGTCGTTCAGGATCTCGACCTCATCCGCTCCGTGCTCGGCGACCGGAAACTCAACTACCTCGGCTTCTCCTACGGAACCTCCATCGGCTACGAATATGCCCGCCAGTTCCCCGATAACATTCGTGCTCTGGTGATCGACGGCGTCGTCGACGTCCTGGAGAACAACCCGCAGGAGAAGGCGAAGTACGAGGAGTTCCAGGTCGGGGGCGCAGAGGACGGTACGATCACGCAGATCGCTGGTTTCCAGGCCACCTTCGAACAATTCCTGAGCTGGTGCGCGGGCCTGGCCGAGGACTGCGCGCTCTACGAGGACGGGGCCGAGAACGAGGTCGATGACCTCCTCGCCCGCTACCAGCAGCTCGCCCGGGCGGCCTGGGGCGGGCAGACGTATGAGACCGAGGATGGCCGGCCGTTGAGTTTCGACGACTTCAACCAGGCCACGATCATGGCGATGTACACCTCGGACCTGTGGCCCGCCCTCAACGTCGGCCTCAGCGAGATCCAAACCGCGCCGACCGAGGACGCGTGGCTCATGGTGCTCTCGGATGCGTATGCCGGCCGGGACGAGGATGGGACGTACTCTCTGGACCTCGCCGCCTTCCCGACGATCTGGTGCACCGACTCGGGCCCGGAGCCGGGGTTCAATGACGACGTGGAGGGCCAGATCCAGTTCATCAAGGATTACTACGCCGCGGCCCCCTTCACCGACCCGCGCACGGACGCGGACCCGGAGCGCGGGCTGGAGCCGAGCGACGACTGGTGCACCTACTACGAGGAGAACTTCACCCTCCCCACCGCCGAGACCCTGCGGGCGATGCCGAACATCCTCACCGTCTCGACGACCTACGATTCGGCCACTCCCTTCGATCAGGGGGTCGTGGCCGCGGCCGCGATCGGCGGCACCCTGCTCATCGCCGCGGGCAACGATCACACCTCCTACGGAGGGGTCGAATGCGTCACCGACGTCACGAACGAGTATTTCCGAACGCTGCGGGTGCGGGCCGATATCCCCGGCACGGAGGGCGTGAGGACGAAGGACGTGCACTCCAACCTCGTCACCGGCAACGAATGCACCGTGACCGACGAGTTCCGACCGGTGACCGCTCTCGACTCCGGCGAGGGCGAGCCCGGCGAGACCCTCACCCTGGCGGCCGAAGGACTCGTGCGTAACAGCGAGTACGTCGTCGACTGGCAACACGGGTCGGTCCCGCTCACCGCGAGCGCGGAGGGGACGGGCGACGTCGAAGTCACGATCCCCGCCGCTGCCGAGGCGGGCAGCTACGATCTCGTCCTCACCCCGGGCATCGCCGGCGAGAACGACCCGGCGATCCGGGCGGAGGCAACGCTCCAGGTCCTCCCCGACCAGGAGCCGGAACCCGAGCCCACGGCGACGCCCACGAACACCACCGAACCCGAAGATCCCGATCCCGAAGAGCCCGGCGGCGGCGCTGGCACCGATCCGGGCGGCGATACCGAGGCCGGTGACAGCGGTGGCCCGGACACCGGCACCGACTCCGACCTGAGCACGACGGGCGTGCGGGTGGGCACGGTGGCGATCATCGCCGTCGTCGTCATCGCCGCCGGCGGAGCGGTCTACCTCATCTCCCGTAGAAACGGGGCGAAGTAGCGGCGTAGCAGGAGTTATTCCGTGCCGCGTCGACGCTCGGCGCGGTGTGGGAAACGCTTCTCCTCGGGCAGCTCCGCGGTGCGGCACAGGGCGTCCCACACGAGTTGGGGGGCGACCCCGTCGGCGAGGGCCTGCTCCGCTGTGCGCTCGCCGAGCCCATCGAGCACAAGGTCGGCTGCGAGGCTCGGCCCGAGTGAGCCGAACGCCTCGCGGATCGCCGCGTGGAACTCGGAGTGTTTCACCCCGCCAAGTGTAGACCTTCGCCGCGAAGGGGCGCGCGGGCGTTTCTTCAAGACGAGTTCCCGGGTCGCGGGTAGCGTTGTGGTGCACAATGTGTGGGTGGCTACCCCCGACCCGAAATTGCCGTTCAGCGATCCGACGGCGCAGTGGTTCACCCGCGCGTTCGCGGCGCCGACGGAGGCGCAGGCCCAGGCGTGGAAGTCGATCCACGGTTCGGCCCACACGCTCGTCGTCGCGCCGACCGGATCGGGCAAGACGCTCGCGGCGTTCCTCTCCGCGATCGACCACCTCGCCACCGGCCCCGAGGCCGCTGAACCCCAGCAGCGGTGCCGGGTGGTGTACATCTCACCGCTGAAGGCGCTCGCCGCGGACGTCGAACGTAACCTGCGCTCCCCGCTCGTGGGGATCGAGCAGGAGGCCCGGCGCCTCGGGGTACCGATGCGCGAGATCCGGGTGGGCACCCGCACCGGGGATACTCCGGCGAGCGAGCGGAGACGATTCGCCACCGACCCGCCGGACATCCTCATCACCACCCCAGAATCGTTGTTCCTCATGCTCACCTCGGGCACGCGGGCAGGTTTCGCCGGGGTGGATACGGTGATCGTCGACGAGATCCACGCCCTGGCCGGCACCAAACGCGGTGCGCACCTGGCCCTCTCCCTCGAACGCCTCGATTCCCTCCTTTCCTCCCCCGCCCAACGCATCGGGCTCTCGGCGACCGTGGAGCCCCCGCAGATCGTTGCCGAGTTCCTCGCCGGGCATCGCGCCCGTCCCGACGGCGGCCGGCCGGTTCGGGTGGTTCGCCCGCCCGCCGCGAAGGTTCTCGAGATCCGGATCGACGTGCCGTCGGCGCAT
>CAMXUZ010000033.1 GCA_947251855.1 uncultured Ruaniaceae bacterium | reverse complement strand
GCATTGGACCGCCTCGGCGTCGCCCACCTCGCCGAGCGCAGCTACGCCCGCCTCTCGGGAGGCGAGCGGCAGCTCGTCCAAGTCGCCCGCTGCCTCGCCCAGGACGCCCCCATCATGCTCCTGGACGAGCCGACGTCGGCGCTCGACCTGAGCCACCAGCTCACCGTGTTGCATGCACTCAAGGAGCGCGCGAGCGCGGGCCACATCGTCGTCGTCACCATCCACGACCTCACCCAAGCGCTGCGCTGGGCCGATCGCGTCGCCGTGATCGCCGGCGGCGCGGCGACGTTCGGCACGCCCACCGATGTGCTGACCACCGGCCTCATCCGGCAGGTCTACGGGGTCACCGCCGAGGTGTTCGACTCCCCGAGCGGCTCCCCCACCCTCAGCCTCGTGCGCGTCTCCTGCCCCACCGCCACCACCTTCACCCGCCCGCGCCGGGCGGCCTCCTGAAACCCGAAAGGTCCACATGCGCCTCCGCCTGCTCTGCTTTTCTGCCGCCGCGCTCCTGCTCGCCGGCTGTTCTACTGCCCCCAGCGACGATGCGCCGCCAGAGACGCAGACGACGGCCGCTGAAGAAGCCTCCTTCCCCCGCACACTGGAAATCCCGGGCGGGCCGGGCGAGGCGGCAACGACCGTGACCCTCGAGGCCGAGCCCACCCGGATCGCCGCGTTGACATACGAAACGGGCGAACTCGTCGCGAGCCTGGGCGCCGCCGACCGATTGGTCCTCGTGCAGGAATCGCTCGCCAACCCGGTCATCTCCAGCCACGCCGAAGAGATGGCTAACGTTGAGAATCATGCTCCCACCGAGGGCAGTGTCGACGCAGAAGCGGTGATCGCCGCGGATCCCGATCTCGTGCTGCTCAGCACCCGCCGGGGGCTCGAAGAGGGTGTGGCGAAGGTGCTCGAAGGCGCAGGCATTCCCGTGCTTACCCTTCCCAACCACTGGGCGAACCTGGAGGACACCACCTCGAACATCGCCCTCGTCGGCGAGGCACTCGGGTTAGAAGACGCGGCCGAGGATCTCACGACTTCTCTCACCGACGGGCTGGTGGAGGAGGACGTCCCTGAAGCGGATCGACCGAAGGTGCTCGCGCTCAGCAACCAGGCCGGCCAGCCGTTCGTCGTCGCCGGGGAGGCGTTCCCGCTCGAGCTTCTCCACCTGGCGGGCGCCGAGGACGCCGGGGCGAGCCTCGGCTTTGAGCGCAGCGGGCCGATCTCGGCGGAGCAGGTCATCGCCGCCGAACCGGACGCGATCTTGCTCGTGGATATGAATGGCTCCGGCGATCGGATCTTCGCGCCGCTGCTGGAGAACGATGCGGTAGCCGCCCTGCCCGCCGTTTCTGAGGAGCGGGTGTTGCTCATGGAGGGGCGCAAGCTCCAGGCGCTGGGCTTCACCGCGACGATCGAGGGCCGCGACGAACTGGCGGCTTGGCTCGGCGAGGAGGTCACGCCCGCCGGGTGAGTGAACGTTCTGACGCGGTGTCACGGCATCTCCGTATAATGGGAGGATGTCAACAGCCAGTGGAACCGAGCGCGCCCGGAGCACATTGGCGTATCTGCGCCGCCAGATCACGACCGGCGAATGGAAGGTTGGCTCCCGGATCCCCATCGAACCCGAGCTATCGGAAATGCTCGGAGTCGGCCGATCCACGATCCGCGAAGCCGTCCGCTCGCTGGCGAGTATCGGAATGCTCGAGGCCCTCCCCGGTAGGGGAACCTTCGTACGTTCCAGCGCTCCCACGAGCGCGGTGCTCTCGGAGTTCCTCACTGCTTACACGCTGGAAGAACTGTTGAGTTACCGCCGAGCTCTGGAGATCGAGGCGGCCCAACAGGCTGCTCTGCACCGGAGCGCAGAAGACGTGTCAGCCCTCGAAGCCGCGATCGATACGCAGCTGCAAGGCGCGCACTGCCCCGCACACGGCTCTGCGCCCACCTCTGATGAACTCGCCTCCCGGTTTCACCAACTCCTCTTCGACGCGGCGAAGAACCGCCTGCTCGCGTCCCTGTATGCCGGCATCAATGAGCGGCTCATGACCCCGGAGAATCAGGCGCGGCTCACCCACGCCGGTGACGCCGCCACGATGCAGAGCGAACACGAGCGCATCGCCGATGCCGTTCGCCGAGGGGACTTCATCGACGCGGTCCACGCGATGGCCGACCACATGGACAATGACCTCGTGATCCTCACCCCCGACGAGGAGATCATCCCCCCGCTGCGGCGCTCCGCCCTCGACCAGGAACGGATCGACGCCGCCCGAATCGCTGCCGATGAACGCACGGGGGAATAGGCCTACCTTCCCTTGCCCTCGACGAAGGCGGCGATATCGCGAGCGAGTCGCTCGGGGAACTCGCCGTTGATCGCGTGGGAGGCGTGGGGATATACCCGAACAGCACCCTCGGGCAGTGCCCGTTTCGCGGTCTCGACCGCAACGAGCGGATCGTGCATGACGGACTTCCCGGCAATGAACGCAAGCACGGGCATCTCAAGCTCGTGGAGGTCTTCTTCGCTGACCCTCGTGGGGCCCGGAAGCCTGAGGGAATAGTGTTGCATTCCGGCCTCGATCATCTCGGCGACTGGCTCCTCTTCAACCGGTGCGCCGCCCGCCGTGTAGGAGTTGAAACTGTCTCGCCAGGACTTCGGGAGCCAAGGAAGCGAAGCAGGCAGGGAACGCAGGATCGTGCCGAGCGGCAAGTCGTCGAACACAAACACGGGGTCGATCACTATCAAACTGGCGACGTGGGCGGATTCGCGCAAGGCCAGGTTCACCGCGCTCCAGCCCCCGATCGAGAGCCCGACGACGTGAAAGGCCTCCTCGGGGAGCGCTGCCAGTGTTTCTTCTAGCCACGCGGCCTGGTCGGCGTCGCTGGTGATCGGCCGTTCTTGGATGCTCATGCCCGGCTCGCCGAGCAGGTCCACGGTATATACGTCGCCGATCTCCAACAGGGATGGAAGGTTATCCGCCCACACGGGGGTGGCTGAGGACCTGCCTGGAAGCAACAGCAACGGTTCAGCCCCGTCCCTCGTTCCCGCGAACCGGTAGACCCGCACCGTCCCGTACCGCGTGCGCAGGTCGAAGGTCTCGGCGGGCTCCGGCAGGTCAGCGAAGGCCCTGTCGTAGGCGGCAAGGAACCGGTCCTGCCCCTCGGCGTCGTCCCAATGCCCGACGGGCGAAGGGGAGCGGAGAGCGAACACGCCCACACCGACCGCGAGGGCGACGAGGGCCGCCCCGATCTTCAGCCGCCGGGAGCCCCGGCGCCGTGCTGCTCGCTCATTCGGTGCGCTGTGCTGCTTGTTGGAAGCCTCCGTCATCCGCGCCCCTTCGCGTTGGGATCTCATCCCACCCTACAGCTCGGCCGAGCGCTGGCCCTAGAGAATTTTTCGCACCCTCAGGCCTGATCTCCCAGCGCAACGATGTGTTCAGGAAGCCGCTCGTTGCTGCCGTACATGAAGTGGTTCTCCATCCGCTCGGAGAAGCGGCTCGCATCGGTGACGAGGCCAACCGCTTCGGCCACTTCGCGAATGTGCATCGGGGTCGCGCCACAACACACGCCGAGGTAGTTGACCCCGAGCTCGTAGGCTTCCTTCGCGAACGCGCCGATCTCGTACCGGTTCGCGTACAGCGGGTCGAGCGCGGTGGGGAAGGCGCGGCCGTGCGGGGACGCAACGGTGGCTCCACGGTCGGTGAGGTTGAAGAACGTCGGCTCTTCCGGCGTCGTCCGGTAAGGGATCGGTAGCGCCCCGACGTGGCATGAGACGGCCTCTCGGATCTGCTTCACCCACGGCAGGAGGGTGTCGGGGCCGCGGAAGCAGTTCATCCCCACGACGTCCGCGCCGCCCTGTTCGAGGCGTTTCGCGGTTTCCACGATGCTCAGCCCGTCAGCCATCTCTTCGAACGCCATCGGAGCGAGCGTGATCACGGTCGGCAGTCCGCTCGCTTTCGCTGCCTCGAGCGCTGCGAAGGCCTCGCCGGCGTAGTAGAAAGTTTCGCCGACGATGATGTCGGCACCCTCATCCACGGCCCAGCCGATCATTTCATCGAACATCCCCCGCACTTCGGACTGGGGGGCCTCATCCTCGGGGTCCCAGATGTTCGTGTTGGAGATGTTTCCGGCAACGAGGTTTCCTGGGACCCGATCCGCGACCTTCCGGGCGATCTGCAGCGCCGCGCGGTTGAGGGGCTCGAGGAGATCCTCTTTGCCGATCACCCGCATCTTCTCCCGGTGGCCGTTGTAGGTGAAGGCCTCGACGATGTCGGAACCTGCGCGCTGGAAGTCCACGTGGAGCGCTTCGAGCGCGTCGGGGAATTCCAGGGCGACCTCGGGGACGAACTCTCCGGCAGTGAGATACCCGCGCTTTTCGAGTTCGAAGAGGAACCCTTCTGCGCAAATCACGGGGCCTTGGTCAAGACGTTCGACGAACGTTAGTTGGGTGGTCATGAAGATACTCCTGAACATTTCTGGCGGCGGGCAGCGAAGTTACACCGGTGAACGATGCTGAATCTACTGGCTCACCCGCAGCCACTTCCGGAGCCCTCACGAACGTCCACACTTCGATACGCGCACGAGCGCGTGACAAAGGAAAGCCGCAGGCAGAAGCACAGCGGCGCCCAACACATAGTCGTTCCACGTGAGCGGAATGCCGAGACGGGTGAGTTCTCGGCTCGCGGCGCGGGTCCCGGGAAGCATCACTGCTGCCGCCGTGGCCACGCCGGCGGTGTAGCGGCGAGTCATCGCCGAGGCCCCCACGTGCGTAGCGACGTGTGCGTCAAGGCCGGCGAGGACCGCTCGGTAGAGCCGGGATGTTCCCCCGGTAGCCGCCCCGCGCATACATGCGAGCCCGATGAGGACTCCCATGAGCCCCACCGCCGTCCACGATTGCCGCGCCGTCATCCGAAGAACACCCATTCCCGTTCGGCGGGCGAGATATTCGCAGGTGTCAGGGAAGGCAACCGCTTCCTCGATGTCATGCACGACCCAGGTGATAAAGAGCCACACCGGCCCGCGGAACCGATGAGGATCCACCTTCCTCGCCCCTTCACGATAACGGCCATTGCGCCCGAATGCGCACCGCACCAGAATACAGCGGCATTCATCTCGCATACCAGCATCGAGTGCGCGAATGCGTTTGAGCAGGTGAACTGGTGGAAGCAGGACTTGGGATACCACGACGTGCCCGAGCACCTGCGCCCCTCGCACCGGAGCCCGGACGCCGAGGTCGAGCACCTCATTTTCCTGCGTGGTTCTGCATGACCCAGAAGATGATGAGTTCTACGTTCTGCGCAGTGAGGCAGAGCTCTCCGAGGAGGTGCGGACGATCAGGTACCGGGGTTTCACTCCGGATCGCGCAACCCATAGGTGAGGATCGCGTTACCAGCGGGAGTGTGGTTCACCTCTAACAATCGCAGCCGCGCCGTGGGCGCGTTCTCGTCGAACAACCGGCGCCCCATGCCGGTGACGACGGGGTGCGTCGTCAGCGTGAGCGTGTCGATGAGCCCGGCCAGGAACAGCGCGCGGATCGTCTCGATCCCACCGAGCACGGATATGGGGCCGCCTTCCTGCTCGCGCAGGTCACGAACATACTCGATCGGGTCCCCGCTGGCGAGCGTGCTGTTCCAGGGCAGCTCGCGCGGCAAGGTGGAGGAGATCACGTGCTTATGCATCGGGTTGATCCACTGCCCGAACGGATCATCGGATTCGGGCCAGTACTGCGACCACTCCTGCCAGAGCCGGCGCCCGATCACGGTATCGGTGATCGGTGCAAGCGACTCGGCCATCAGTTCTCCTTCTTCGGCGCCGAAGGCGTCGAACTGCCAGAGGTGGGGGTTCTCGACGACGCCGTTGGCGGAGTGGAAGAGGTGGGCGGAGGTCACGCGTGCCATGGTCGTTCCGTTCTTCAGGTTGGGGTTGTCATTCGATAAGACGACGCTCGAGCCCGGAACTCATCGCTCGCGTGACGATTTCTCCGACCGGCTCGTCTGCCCTGAGGTGATCGGGCAGCCCGAACTCGCCGAATACCACTGCGCCCATGAAGTGGGTGATCCCTGCAATTCGGCTGCCGGCGACGTCGAGCACGTGGATCGCGAACGGCGCCCACTGGCCCTGACCATCCGGGTGGTACACCGCGGCAGCAGGTTGCCCATTCGCTCGAGCGGGGATCGTTCGCGCGCCCCGACACACTTCGCCCGGGCCGCGCCACCACTTCTCGATCTCCTCCCGGCCCTGGAACCAGAGTTCGAAGGGCGGCATGCTGAACTGCGCGTCCTTCGCCAGCAGCGCGACGAGCCGGTCGACGTCATACGCTTCGAAAGCGGCGGTGTAGTTCATGAGCAGCTGTTCGTCATACGTATCGCCTTGGTGGGGCTCATAAGTGCGCATCGTTCCTCGGGCGCGGAGGAGCGCAGAGTTCACCGAGGCCGTCGTCGTCTCCAACAGATCAGCGCACTCGCGTGCCGACCACGCGAGCACGTCCCGCAGGATGAGCACCACCCGCTGCCGCGGTGGGAGCGCCTGCAACGCCGCGATGAACGCGAGTCGGACGGAATCTCTGACCGCGGCGAGTTCTGCCGGATCGTCGCTGAGGCGGCCATCGCTGATCGGGCCGATGAGGTTCGCCTCCGGGAGCACTCGGAGCGAGCCTGGGTCGGCCGGGACCTCACCCGGGCTCGTGAGATCCATGGGAAGGCTTCTGCGCTGGCGAGCTTTTTTCATATCCAGGCAGGCATTCGTTGCGATCGCATACAACCAGCGGCGCAACGAGGATCGGTTCTCGAATTCTCCCTCGTGCTGCCATGCGCGCGCGAATGTTTCCTGCACCGCGTCTTCCGCCTCGGAATAGCAGCCAAAGAATCGGTAGCAGTATCCGATTAGCTCGCCCCGATATTGCTCCATAGCCAGATCTGTCATGGCGCACCCTTCGCCAGAGCCATCAGACTACTCCAGGCCCTGCCCCTCCCGCAGCACCACGGCTGCTTGCTCACAAAACCGCACCGGGTTAGGCGGCTCGAGGCTCGAGTCAGCAAAGTCCCCGAAACGCCCGATCCGATGGCGAAAGCAAACAGCATGACCGCCACCCCACCGCTCTATGCACACTCGTACATAGTCGCAAGCGGGGGCGCTACGGTCTCGCGCCCCGACTTCCGAACGCTACACGCGCCGACGAAAGAGAGAGGAAGCTTCGGCGCTCCGGTAGCGGCCTGCGAATGAAATACTCGCGGAGCCCGAGGAAGCCCGCGCCGCCCTTGCTCACGCGGACGCTCGGCGCCCATCGAGGAACCGCTTGACGTACTTGCGAGGGTCGAACGGGGAATCCGGATCGCTAGGAGCGGTCTCCTCGATCACGAACGGAATCGCCAGGGGCCCCAGGAAGCTCGAGACCGTCCACCACACGGGTTCCGGCTCAAGTTCGCCGATCTCGTGGTAGCGGCGGAAAAGCTCCCCGATCCCGCGGTAGAAGCGACGAGCCGTTTCCACCGCAGGCTCAAGGTCTGGAGTGTGGGCGACTTCGGACACTATGATGCGCGCGAGCGGGCCGAATGTCTCCAGCGCACTTCGATACTCGGCGGCAAGGCGAATCAGGTCAGACTCGAGGTCGCCGGTGAATTCTGCGGACGACCCCATCGCCTCCTCGAGCCGGTGACTGATCGCGGTGCGCAGCAACTCAGCTTTTGTACCGAACCGTCGGAACAGCGTCACTTCATTGACGCCGGCGGCCTTCGCGATCGCCCGGGTTGTCGCACCTCGGATTCCGGAGCGCGTCAGTATCCCTAACGCGGCCTCGAGGATCCTCACGGCCGTCTCATCCAGGCCGTCAACGCCCGCGGAATGAGCGTCGGCTGGCTGTCCCATAGCAGCGACTGTACAATTGCTAGGGCATGCGTGCAAGCACACACTTGCGCCTGTTCGCGAGTAAAGTGGTTAGAGTCCCACAGTCGTGAAACGGTGGGATTCGAAAAGGAGTGATAGCAGTGCCAGTCGGGTTTCTAGTGCCTGGCCCAACGAGAGTAACCTGGTGGCGAGGACGGCCCGAGCGGGAGACTACTTCATGAGCGCACCCGCCCGTCGAAGATCACTTAGAAGAACGGCGCGACCGGTTCAGTTTCACGACGATGCGCCTCGCAGCGGCCATCGCGAATACTCCGCCGGAAACGGTGCCCAGATCTTGCGAACCGGGTTCGACGTCACCGCTTACATCCACGCGGCCCCTCCCCCGATCAGCGTGGACGCAGACGCGATTCGTGCGACGACGACCGACGACGCAGCACCCTATCAACTCGCCAGACTCCGACACGACCTGGGCTTCCTTCAGCGTTTGGACGCCAGCGCACACTCTGAGACGCGCACGATGTATAGTTCCTGGACCGTCAACGAGGCTCGTATCACCGCCTTCATCGCTACCTGGATGTGGGAACGGTTGGGATGGTCGCACAGCGTACGCAAGGTGCGCGACGCCCTACCGTCTCCGCCTGCACCGAGCGCGTTCCTGAGCTCGAACCTGCACCATGAGCCCCGTTCCCTCCCGAACCGGATGCGCCAGACCTACGTGGACCGGCTCCTCCCGACGATCGGCACCGTATGGGCGATAGCGGCGCGGGAACGTGTTACGGCCGGGCACATGGCACGAATGGCGGTTCAGGAAGGCTCCCTCGTGGCGGCTTATCGGGCACTCCTGCCCCGGCTCGACACCGTCCCCGAGGCACATCGCGTCATCAGTGAGATCATCACGAGAAGGGCAAACGCCGTCGCGTTCTTCACCGAGGAGGCGCTCGCCCGCATCCGTCGCTCCCGCGCGGAACGTCTAGTCGCAGGCGCTGTCCTCGCAGTTGGCGGCGACCCGCTGCGGCCGGCCGGCGTCCGCCTGCCGGGAGAGGACCGGGCACGCAAGAGCATCTTTTCGCGACCAGAAGATCGGGCGGCGCTACGTGCGTCCCACGAGGCGATCACCAGACACCTACCGAACCTCCCGTTTGTCGCTAGTCGGAGGCACCTCCCCTCGGAGCGGAGAGAATAATGTCCTTCGATCTGCAGACATTCGTTGAGACGTCCGAACCCGTGGGGTGGGACGATCTCGATTTCGACCTGTTTGATTCCGAACCGCTGAGCCCGGAGATCCTCCGATCCATCCGCTACATGTGCGACGTCGAGTACCACACCTCGTGTTACCTGCGTGACCTCCTCGTCACCCCCTCCCACCGTGAGGAGGCGGCGGGTTCGTTCATGACCACCTGGAACCGCGAAGAGTTCTGGCACGGTGAAGCACTCGCCGCGGTTCTGCAGCGACACGGGATCGTCGTGGACTTCTCAGAGCTCAAAGGCAAGCGGGTCAAGCTCGGCTGGTACCAGACCCTGGCCCCGTTCAAACAATCCCTGTTATCGAACTTCGTCGGGGAGGACTTCGTCGCCGTACACATGGCCTGGGGCGCCGCCAATGAACTCTCTGCTGTCGCCGCCTACCGACGGCTCTCGGATATGGCCCAACACCCGGCGTTGAGCCCGCTACTCAAACGCATCGGCCAACAAGAGACCCGCCACGTTGCCTTCTACACGACACAAGCGCGCAAACGACTGGAGAATTCCTCTAAAGCCCGCATCGCCACTCGTCTCGCCCTGGGAAAAGCGTGGCGGCCCGTGGGGTCGGGAATAATGGACGAGCCGGAAGTCGAACATGTCATGCGGCATCTGTTCCACGGGCGGGGGGCAGATGTGGATTCACTCGACAAGCGGGTACAACGCCTCCCGGGACTCGAGGGGATGACGATCTTCCGCACCGCGTTCGAGCGCCTGGAGATCGCGCTGTAGAAGCAACGCTATACGCCCCCTCTCGCGAAAAGGCGGGCTAACCACATGCCTGATGACCCAGCTGCCAACTCCCCGGATGCGCGCGCACGTGCGCAAGCAGTCGAGGAATGCCTCAACCAGCTCACCAGCATCCTCCTGGCCAGAGCAACCCGCAGCGCATCCGGCCTCGCCCCCAATCTGGAAATGCCCGGGCTGGTCGTCATGATGTTCATCAACTCCCGTGGGCGAACCTCCCCCGCCGCGATCGTCAAGGAAACCGGAATCGACAAATCACTCGTGATTCATATCCTTGAAACCCTTCGAATTCACGGGCACGTCACGCCGATCCCCAACGAATACAATCGCGGGCACAGCCTGTACTCCGCGACGCGCCGCGGGAAGAAACACTTGGAACAGATCCGAGATCAAAACATCGAAGAATACGCGGAAGTGCTCGAGGCATGGACGGAGCCTGAAACCCTTCGATTCATCGAGGCGCTGCGAACGTTTGCGGATAGAATCGCAGATTTACCGGCGGCTCCCTGACTCACGTCGTCGCAAGCCAGCGAATCTCGCCGATTCGCTATCCCGGCCGCTCTGATAGGACCAGCCACCGCTCTTCCATCTGCTCAACCTCGTCCTCATAGCTCAACGCTTTCGCGCATAGTCCCGAACCGCCAGCGGGCAAATGGCGATGAAGATGAATGCTGAGCAGCATCATCATGTCACTGTCAGTGCAGTGAGCCGGGTGAAGTGTCGCTGAATGATGGCGCGCGCACGCTCAGGTGGCATTCGTGCCGAGTCGGTGGCTCGAGCCACAGCGAGACCATCGAGGAGGCTGAGAAGGTACCCCGCCTCTTGCCCGGAGTCGCAGGTGGGAAAAAGGATTGCCAACCTACTTTGCAGGTACCTCTCAGTTTCCGCCCACGCAGCTGTGAACGCCTCAGCTACGGCGCCCGGTCTGGTCGCCTGCGCCGCGTACCAGAGCCAAACGATAGAAGCGTCGGCGCCTCGTTCATTCGGAGAATCAGATTCAGCGTTGGCTAGAAGCTGACAGAAGGCGACGAATGCGTCCACGGGCCGGTTCCCCACCGAGGATTCCGATAGTCGTGCCGCGCGCTCCTTGAACTGCTCGGTGATGAACTCCGAAGCGCCTACAAGAAGTGCATTCCTGCTGCCGTAGTGGTGCTGAACGCCACCAATAGAGACTCCGGCTTCTGCCGCCACCCTCCGTATCGACAGTCCGTCAAGACCGTCCCGAGCTAGCGCCGACACCGTTGCCTGCAGGATGCGCCGCTTTGCGGAGCCAGCATTGCTGCGCACATCGCTATTCACTACACTGACCATACGAACGTATGGTAATGGAGGATGTGCCGTTGATCCACCGGCGGAGCGCGGGCGCAGTGGCCTGGGTTGTGACAATTATTTTTCTCCCGATCCAAGCCGTGGTCGCAATGAAGTGGCCACGGGGATACTCTCTGACCACGAATGCAATTAGCGATCTGGGAATTACCACCTGCGGGCCGGTCAGGGACGGAGATCTCCCTGTTCGGGAGGCATGCTCACCATGGCATTCGGTATTCAACGGGGGGCTGATCGCATCTGGGACCCTGATGGTTGTAGGCGCGGTTTTGCTGCACGGATGGTGGACTGGGCGCCTCGGACGAGCAGGAACAGCCTTGATGGCTCTCGCCGGTGTCAGTGTTGTTGTCGTGGGCCTTGCTCCCTGGGACTTGAACCCCGATCTGCACG
>CAMXUZ010000032.1 GCA_947251855.1 uncultured Ruaniaceae bacterium | reverse complement strand
AGCAATGGGCGGACCCAGTCGTCGAGCTTCGACTTCAGGCAGTGGTCGGTGTGCAGGGCGACCGTGACACCGTAGTTCTTCGCCACTTCCGCGGCGAACTTCGCGAAGGCGATCGACCCGGTCACTCGGTCCTTGATCGTCGGGCCGGACCAGTACTCACCACCACCGATGGAAACCTGGATGATCCCGTCAGACTCCGCTTCCGCGAAACCCTGGAGCGCGGCGTTGAGGGTTTGGGATGAGGTGACGTTGATAGCGGGGTAGGCGAACTGGTTCTCCTTCGCCCGGTCGAGCATTTCGATGTACTGCTCTGGCGTTGCAATAGCCATATGACCCTCTCAAGGTGTAGTGGACATTTTCCGCACCCCATTGTTCCACGTTGCGGAGCCAAAACGCATCTTGGGACCACGTGGCGAACACCGTTTGCGCCACAGGCGTACCCGGACCGTACCCAGACCGGGATGTTCCGCCTATCTCGGCGCGTCCCAACGTCCCTACGCCCACACCTCACGCCGGCCCACCCGGGCCGCGCCGCCGCCGAACTGTTTCCTTGCGGTGGTGAGAATCTGCATATCCTCGGGGCTGGTGATCTCGTGCAGCGCGCACGGCCCCACGAGCTTCTCCCACTGCGCGGCGAAGAACTGCGCATCGTCGCGGCGCCTGCCGAGCGCGCGGGGCAGGCCGAAGAACCGGGACCGGTACCCGAAACGGCCGAGGACGCGCACAGCGATGAGGCTCAAGGGGCGTTTCCAGCCCAGTTCGCCCACGCCCACCTCCAACACGAACCGGGGTGAGGTGATCGGTTCGAACAGGGCGCGGAGGGTGTCGAGCACCGCCGCCTGCTCCGCGTCGGTGCCGCCGACGACCCTCACCGTGTACCCCTCGGGCCTCTTCGCCTCGCCCTCGGCCACCACGTGGATGTTGCTCGCACCGAACTCGGGGACTTCCCCACGCCGGGCCAGCGTCGCGGCGATCGCGAGCGCGGCCCCCTTGTAGGCGGTCAGCGGTAGGGCGAACTGCTTCACCGCCTGCCACAGCGCCCGCAGGTTCTTCCGGGCGAGGTACGCAAACAGCGCTACGAAGCACACGGCGGTGATTGCGCCCGCGGCGAGGCTTCCGCCGCCACGGAGATACGAGTTGAGTCCTTGGTACAGTCCGATCCCCACCAGGCTCGCCACGACGGTGAAGAACGCCTCGAACGTGATCCCGGATCGGAACGGGTTCGCGACCCGGCGTTCGGGCGAGATCCGCGCCGCGGGGCTCGCGAGGCCGACGTACTCCTCCCCCACCCGCCATCGCCGATAGGTCTCGGACCGCGCGGGGAAGGTATCCGCGCAGATCTGGTTGAGCCGCGCCGTCGTCGCATTGCGTTCCTTGTGAGTGAGATCGCCCAGCATCTGCGCGTGCTCGGGGCTGAGGGTGTGTTCGGCGCCCTTGATCACCGCGTCGCTCCCCTCGAGGCTGAGGCCCCACACCATCGAGAGTTTGCGGTGCAGCCGATCAACATCGCCGAGCCCGTCTACGTCAACGCTCGGTGCGATGACGCACGTGATCGCCCAGTTGTGGGCGACCTTCTCCCGCCATGCCGGATCCAGGCGCAGGGTACGGCCGCGGAGCTGCTGGGTCGAGGCGGAGGTGGCGACGGCGGACAGGTCGATGAGCGTGTTCACCGCCGGGCAGTCCCACCCCTCCCCGAGCAGCCCGCGAGTACCGACGATGAGGCCGATCTCGCCGCGGGTCATCAACTCCGACACCGCGGCGAGCACCCGCGCCGAGCCTGCCGCCGGCTCGATCTCACACACGTGCGGCAACCCCTCGGCCGGGACCGCCGCCAGTTCCTCCCCGAGGAGATCACCGAGCCGTTTCGCAAGGTACTCGCTGGCACCCCTCGGCACCCGCAGGTGCTGCGCCGTCACGAGCACGGGCCGCATGTCCGCGATCTCCCGGGCCGCTGCGAGGATCCCGTGGCAACGAAGCGCACCCGCACGTCCTTCGCCTCGTTCGGCCGCTTGCATGCCCCGCAGGTGTCCGTGCACAGCAAAATCGCAGACGACGACGGCGCGCACCTGCGCCGTTCTCTCCCGTTCCAGCCGGAGCACCTCGAGCACGGCGTGATCCTTGGCTACCGTCGTGGCGAGAATCGCGTCGATGGGGTCTCGCCCGCGCCGGATCCCGCGGTCGGTGAGGTGGTAGCCGAAATCGACGAGCACGCTCTTGATCCGGGCCCACTCCGAGGCGGAGCCTGGGTCGGGAAGGAGCACGGTGAGTGCGTACCGGGCAAGGAGGCGGATCTGCTGGTCGGTGTCAGGGCGTACTGCTGCGCTCGGTGGGAAGAGTTTCACCAGCGGGTCTCCCGGGGCGACCTGCGAAAGCATCCGGCAGGCCGCTTCAGCAACCACGGAATCAGTCTTGAACGCCTCCGCAAGCCGCTGCGTCGAGGTTCCCTCCCCCGCCTGAAGTACCCGAGCGAGGAAGGCCATTCCCCCATCCCCGCGGAAGGATTCTGCGATGAGCTCGGCGAGGCGCTTCTCGTGGTGAGCGATGAATTCCAGCTCTGGCTGGGTGGGGCTGACGAACCAGGCGAAGGAACGGTACGGGGCGAGGTTGCCTTCCTTGACCACCGCCGGCGTGGGCAGTTCGTAATCCACCTCGCCGAGCAGGCGCGTGTAGTTCTCGTACGCCTCGCCGTCCTCGACCGACGGCAGGGTCGCGGTGAGCCCGATCAGCTGCGGGGTGATCCCCCGCGCCCGCAACTTATTGACGAGGCAGTGCACCACGAGCGCCCAGTGGTCGAGCAGGTGGTGGCACTCATCGAGGATGATCGTGCCGATCCCCGCATCGGCGAGCCGGTCGATGAGTTCCCGCGCGTTCGGGTGCAGCACCTCCTCCAGCCGTTCGGGATCTTCCCGCACGACGTCGCGCCGGATCGCCCGCGCCCGGCGCTTGATCCCGCGCCGGAAGGACTTGCGGTTGGTCTCCTCGAGCTCCGCCCCCCACGCTGCGGCGTCGGGGGCGGTTCTGCCGCCGTCGACGAGTTCGTCGATCCAGCGCCGCCGGGCGAGTTCCTCGAACGGGTTGTCCGCGCCGACGACGGCGAGCATCTGATAGGTGAGCGCGGTGAGATCGCCCAACTCGTGCGGGTCCTCGCTCACCGCTCCGTGGGGAACCTCCGGATCGTCCTCGCCCCATGTCCCGGC
>CAMXUZ010000031.1 GCA_947251855.1 uncultured Ruaniaceae bacterium | reverse complement strand
AAGACCGCTTGGCCTCCGACTTTACGGCACCGCCCGGGTCAGCGGGCGGACTCGGCCGCTTCGGCCAGGAGCCGGTCGCGGGTCGTGCGGCGCTGCTCTTGCTCGTCGGGGTCCGGCACGGGGACCGCCGCGATGAGCCGCTGGGTGTAGGGGTCCTTCGGGTTGCTCACGATCTGGGCGGAGGTTCCGATCTCCACGAGATCCCCTTCGCTCATGACGGCGATCCGGTCCGATAGCATCTCCACCACGGCGAGGTCGTGGGAGATGAACAGGCACGCGAACCCGTGCTCCTGCTGGAGCGCCTGGAATAGCTCCAGGACCCTGGCCTGGACCGATACGTCGAGGGCGGAGGTCGGCTCGTCGGCGACGAGTAGTTGCGGTTCCAGGCTGAGCGAGCGGGCGATGCCGACGCGCTGGCGCTGCCCACCGGAGAGTTCGTGCGGGTACCGGTTGCGCATCGAGCGGGGCAGCTCCACCTGATCAAGGAGCTCCTCCACGCGCGCGGAGAGCGCCCGGCCCGTGAGCCCCTGGTGCAGATACATCGGTTCCCCGATCGATTCCCCGATCGGGAGGCGGGGGTTGAGTGAGGACCCCGGGTCCTGGAACACGATGCCGACTTTGGAGCGCAGCGGTTTGAGGTGCTTGTTCTTCGCGCCGACCATATTCACATCGGCGACCTCCAGGGTCCCCGAATGCACGGGGAGCAAACCGACGACGGCGCGGCCGACGGTGGTCTTTCCGGATCCCGATTCACCGACGAGCCCGACGACCTCACCCGGAGCGATCTCGAGGGTGAAATCCTTGACGGCGCGGAAGGCTGGGGTGCGCCCCCGTTTGGGGTATTCGAGCACCATGTTCTGGGCGCGCATGATCGGTGGGGCCGCATCGGCGGGGGTCTGCTCAGCCGGTTCGTGTGCGGGCTCGCGCACCTCCACGGTCTTCGAACCTAGGTGCGGCACCGCGGCGAGCAGTTCCTGGGTGTATTCGTGCTGTGGGTTGTTGAAGATTTCGTGGGCGTTGCCGCGTTCAACGATGCGCCCGTTGCGCATGACGATGATGCGGTCGGCCATGTCCGCGACCACACCCATGTCGTGGGTGATGAGCACGATCCCGGAATCGATCCGGTTGCGCAGGTCGCGCATGAGTTTAAGAATCTCTGCCTGGACCGTGACGTCCAACGCCGTCGTCGGTTCGTCCGCGACGAGCAGTTTCGGATCGCAGGAGAGTGACTGGGCGATCATCGCCCGCTGTCGCTGGCCCCCGGAGAGTTGGTGGGGGTAGGAATGGAACCGAGTTTCCGGATCGGGCATCTCAACCAGACGGAGCAGCTCGATGGCCCGCTGCTTCGCTTCGGCCGGGCCCATATCGTTGTGGATCCGGAGGGTCTCCACGATCTGGAATCCGATGGTGTACACGGGGTTGAGGGCGGTCATCGGTTCTTGGAAGATGACCGCGATCTCGTTCCCCCGCACGCGCCGGAGTTCCCCGGGTGACATCGCGAGCAGGTTCTTGCCGTGCAACTTCGCCGATCCAAGGGCGCGCCCGTTCGGTGGGAGCAGGCCGAGGAGCGAGAGGGAGCTCTGGGTCTTCCCCGAACCGGATTCGCCGACGATCGCGAGCACCTCGCCGGGGTGGACGTCATAGGAGATATCGACCGCAGCCGGGATCCAGCCGTCCTCGACAAAGAAGTCGACCTTGAGGTCCCGGACGGTGAGGATCGGTTCCCCGCGGTCCAGGGCGGGGGGCGCGGTGCTGTCGGTGGTGCTCACTCGGCGTTCCCTTTCTGGTGGCGCTTCTGTGTTGGTGAGACGATACTCCCATGGGTGATACGCATCTGTTCAAAACCGCATTCTCTAAATACTTCCCAGCGGTGTTCGCGGGGGTGGTGCTGCTCGCCTCGGTCGTCATCGTGGTCGACGACGTCCGCGAGCTCAACCGCTCCGTGCCGTTCTTGGTGGGTCCGGCGATCCTCGTGTGGATCGTGTTCGGCTACCCGCGGGTAGAGGTGTCCGACGGCGGCATCACCCTGGTCAACGTCGTACGCACCGTGCATGTGCCCTGGCCGTGCTTCACCGGCGCGGACGCGCGCTGGAATCTGCGCATCGACACGAGGTCCGGTTCCTATACCTCGTGGGCGTTGCCCGCCGGCAGCGGTACCGCCCGCCGGTTGCCGAACCGGCGGGAGGAGGCGTCGATGACCCAGCGCCAACTTCGCGGCAACACCGCGGAGGCTGCGGCGGTGATCATCGGCGAACGGGTCACCGCGCTCACCGAGGCGGGTCACCTCGGCTCCCCCACACTCGGGGACGTCGAGGTGGATGTCTCGATCAACCCGGCCGCGGTGATCTCGGCCGCGGCCGTTGCCGCGTGCGTGGTCATCGCGCTGGTGTAACAGCCCGGGAGGGGAGGTTCTCATCGCGTTCACCTGGTCGTCGTGCCCAGGGTGTGCTGCGCCCGGGCATCCGCTCGGCGCATCGCCCGGATCGAGGGAAGCCGTTTCTGGCGGGGGTCGAACGCGTCCCGCAGGCCGTCGCCAACGAAGTTGACGCTCAGGGCGATGACGATGATGAACAGCCCCGGCCACCAGAACAGCCACGGCCGGGTGTTGAACGCCCCCTGGTACTGGGAGATCATCGTGCCGAGGGAGACGTTCGGCGCTTGGATCCCGAACTCGAGGTAACTCAGCGAGGTTTCCAGCAGGATCGCCGTGCTCATCAGCAGGGTGACGGCGACGATGATCACGCCCATCGCGTTGGGCAGGATGTGCTTGAAGATGATCCGGCGGTTGGAGGCTCCGGCCACGCGCGCCGCATCGACGAACTCTCGTTCCCGCAGGGACAAGAAATCGCCGCGCACGAGCCGGGCGAGGGGTGGCCAGGAGATCAGCCCCAGCGCGATCCCCAGTGGGATCGGCGCCGCGGAGCCGAACTTCTTGCCCAGCAGGGCGCCGATGACGATCACCGGCATCGTAATGATGAGGTCGGTGAACCGCATGAGGATCGTGTCGGTGTAGCCACGGAAGAAGCCCGATAGCGCGCCGATGAGAGTTCCCAGGACGGTGGCGACGAGGCCGATGACGAACATGACGATGAGGGAGGACTGCGCCCCCTTCATCGTGCGGGCGAAGGTGTCCCGGCCGATCTCGTCCTGGCCGAAGGGGTGCTCGCCGATCTGGAACGATCCGCTCCAGGGCATCACCAGGGTCGGGCGCCCGCCGTTGACGAGTTCGAGGTTCTGGTTCGGGCCGTATTTCCACCAGCCGGGGATCGGCCCCACCCCGATGGAGGTGCAGGCGAGCAGGATGACGACGATGAGCGCCCCGAGCCCGATCATCGCGCCTTTGTGGCGGAAGAACCGTGCCCGGACGATCTGCCCTTGGGATTTGCCTTCCGTTTCACGCATTTCGATGGCGCCTTCGCCACCGGTGGGCTCCAGTTCAGAGAATTGCGAGGTCATGCGTTCACCCGAATCCGTGGGTCAAGAGCTGCGTAGATGAGGTCCGCAACAATGTTGGCGATGATGGCGAGGAACGCCACGATGATGAGGTAGGCCATGATCGGATTGATCTCGGCATTATCAATTCCCCGAATGAACATCTGCCCCATCCCGGGCCGGGAGAAGATCTCCTCGGTGATGAGCGCTCCGCCGACGAGGGTGATGATGTCCAGCGGGACGATCGTCGCCAGCGGAATGAGGGAGTTGCGGAACCCGTGACGCATCACGACCGTCCGCTCGCTCAGTCCTTTCGCGCGGGCGGTGCGGATGTAATCCTGGTTCATCACCTCGAGCATCGACCCCCGGGAGTAGCGGGTGTAGCCGGCGAAAGAGATGAGCATGAGCGCCACCGTGGGCAGGATCAAGTGCATCGCCTGGTCGAGCGCGACCACCCAGAAGTTCCCTCCCAGGTTCGGGGTGATGTCACCGAGGGTGGGAACGGGACGACCGTTGATCGCGGGGGCCTGGTAGTAGGCACCCCAGTAACTCAAGACCTTGTCGGCAAAGATGAGGAAGGAGACCCCGAGCGCGGTGAGCGCACCGGTGCGTGCGGATTGGCGCCAGTCCGGCCCCCACCATGCGAGGCCGATGAGCGCGCCGACGACCATGGCCAGCAGCCCGCCGGCGAGCGCGAGTGGGTAGTTCATGTTCGGAGTGAGCGCCGTGAATACGCTCTGGATCGGGTAGTAGATCGCGATCCCGACGGCGGCGACCGTGAGGGCGGTGCCCAGGGAACGCCGGTTATTCAGCCCTGTGGAGAGCATCGTGACCGCGAAGGCGATGACGATCGAGGTGACCACGAGGAGGGGCAGACCGACGTTGGGCTGGGACCACCAGTTCTCCCCGTTGTAGATAGGGGCCTGCAGGTACAGCAGTACCCCGCACACGGCGAGCAGCGCGAGGGCCCCGTGCACGAGTCTCCGTCGAAGCGATCCGCCGATCGCCATCGTCCACACGACTGCGGAGATGAGGCCGACGAGCACGACGATGATGATGGGGAAACTCGGGTTGGCGAGGAAGTTGTTGAACCCGATCGCCATCCACTGCTTGAGCAGCACCGCCACCCAGAACGAGGGCAGAGAGTACATGAGGAAGGAGAAGAACGTGATGAGGTAGTCGAAGCTCGTGTACTGGCGCAGAGCGGAGACGATACCCACTGCTACGCCAAGGACGATGGACAGGACCGTCGCTGCCGACACGAGCTGCAGGGTGGAAATGATCGCCGACCGGGTCATGCTGAGGACGGGCCGGTTGGTCTGCCACGCGGTACCGAAATCCCCTTGCACGAAGGCCGTCAACCAGTCCCAGTACCGAGATACCCAGGGTTTGTCTAACTCGAGCAGCGCGATGCGCTCGGCGATTCTGAGTTCCTTATCCGGATCCGTGCTCTGATACAGATCCTCGAGCGGGTCGATGACCCAGTTCACCATCCCGTACATGATGAAGGTGGCGAGTAGAAGCACCCCCAAACCGATCAGGATGCGTCGTATCACGAATGCCCACATTGGCGTTTATTCCTCG
>CAMXUZ010000030.1 GCA_947251855.1 uncultured Ruaniaceae bacterium | reverse complement strand
AGTGATCACAGAATGCTCCCGGCGGGGATCGAGCCCGGAAAGCCGTGCGCGCCAATTGCTTGCCGTCTTCTCCCACCGCGGATCCGGCGTTGCGCCGGGCGGGGTGGCCGCCGAGGTGGTTGCCAGCCAGTCGAAGGCGGGCACCGCCCCGAGCGCGCGGATGAGGGTGTGCGCGACCGTGTCCCCGGGTTCGGTGATTCGGCTCCACGCGATGTGGGCGAGGAGGTCGTTGCTCGGTTCGCCAGTATCAGAGCGCATGGTCGCCCCCGGAACGGAGCGTCACGGCCATCGCGAGGTCGTCTTCGGTGGGTACGTGCTGCTCGGCGAGGTCCGCGAGCGTCCAGGCGAGCCGCAGCGCCCGATCGATACCTCGCAGCGACATCCGGCCCTCATTCATGTACGCCTCCAGCGTCTGCAGCAATCTCGGGGCGTGGTGGCGGGTGTGGTGGCGATACCAGGCTCCCGGCACATGCGCGTTCAGCTGCCAGGGGGTGTGCCGGAGCCGGTTGCGGGCGCGAGCCTGCGCCGTCTCCACCCGCGCGCGCACCACGCGCGAGGGCTCGGCGTGGGTCTCCCGGGTTCCGCGCACGCGTTCGACCTCGACCCGGATGTCGATTCGATCCAGAAGGGGGCCGCTCAACCGGTTCTGGTACCGGCGACGCCGTTGCGCCGTACACGTGCATTCCAGCCCCTTCCCGCTCCCCTTTCCGCACGGGCAGGGATTCGCAGCGAGGATCAGCTGGAACCGCGCCGGGTAGGTCGCGACCCCGTAGGAGCGGTGGATCTTCACCTCGCCGTCTTCCAAGGGTTGCCGCAACGCGTCGAGCACCCGGGGAGAAAACTCCGGGCACTCATCAAGGAACAAGACGCCCAGGTGGGCTCGGGAGGCAGCGCCCGGCCGGGGCATCCCCGACCCCCCGCCGATGAGGGCGGCCATCGTCGCTGAGTGGTGCGGCGCCTCGAACGGTGGACGGCGAATGAGTCCGCTGCCGTTCAGGGTGCCGGCGACGGAGTGCACCGAGGTGACCGTGATCGCCTCCCGAGTGCGGAGATCGGGAAGGATTCCCGGCAGCCGGGCGGCGAGCATAGTTTTGCCCACGCCCGGCGGCCCGGAGAGATACACATGATGCCCGCCCGCCGCAGCGACTTCGAGGGCAGCGCGAGCCTCGTGTTGACCGATGAGATCGGCCAGGTCCGGCGGGGCGGCGGCGGGCAACGGATCCCTGTTCCCCTCGGGCGAGGCCTGCCGGGGCAGTTCAGGGGGTTCTGCGAGGCCGCCGAGGCGGTGGACCACCTCGGCCAGGTGGGTGACGCCTTCGATGTTGGCGCGGGGGATCAATGAGGCCTCTGCCGCGTTGTCACGGGGCACGAAGATCCTCGGGAGGCCCGCTTTCACGGCGGCGCTGACGATCGGCAATACCCCGCGGACGGGGTGGATCCTGCCGTCGAGCCCCAACTCGCCGATGAACACCAGCTCTTCGTCGAGCCGCACGAGGCGCTCGGCGCGGAGGATAGCGGTGGCGATCGCGACGTCAAAAACCGATCCCGCCTTCGGCACGTCCGCCGGGTTGAGGCCGACGGTGATCCGCCGGCGTGGGAAGGTGATTCCGCAACTCTCGATCGCGGCGCGCACCCGGTCCCGTGCCTCGCTCAACGAGGCGTCGGGCAGCCCGACGAGTTTGAACGCGGGTAGCCCGTCCGCGGTGTGCGCTTCGACGCCGATCATCGCGCCGTCGAGCCCGCTGAGGGTGACGGCATGGCTTCGTCCGATGCTCATCCGACGGCCTCCACGTGTTCAACCTCCGGCGTGCCGGGGCCGGTGAGGATCGCGAGGAGATCGAGCCGGATCCTGCCCCGGTGCGTGGGGTTCGCCGCGAGCCAGGCGCCCGCTACTCGCCGCATCCGGGCGAGTTTCGCAGCGCTGATCGCCTCCAGGGGGTGGCCGAACCGGGTCGAGGTTCGCGTTTTCACCTCGAAGAACACGAGCGCGCCGTCGCGGGCGGCGACGATATCTACCTCCCCGCTCGGGCATCGCCAGTTGACATCGACGATTCGCCAGCCTTGACGTTCCAGCCACCGGCGCGCGAGCTCCTCACCCCAGCGGCCCACCTCATCTTTTCTTGCCATCAGTACCTCCACCCCACACGCCACCATGCCGGCGGGAAGCGCGGGGTCGCGGCGCAGCCCGGTTGTGGATCGCCGCACCGGTGTGGACGGGCTCGAGTAGCCTGACGGGGTGAGATCCATCCCGCCGGTGCAGCTTCGGACCTTGACCGCGACCGATGCCGGCACCTTCGCCTCATGGGCCGAGGATGAATCGTTCTGCCATCGGGCCGAGTGGGAGCCGGGGAGGGGACGTGCACACTACGTCGACTTCCACCGCCGGATCATCCTCGACCCGCCGGCCGAACTGCTCCGGCTGGGAGTCGTGGAATCAAGAAGGGGCGCACTCGTGGGTTTCGTCGATCTCCACGGGCATTCGATGCGCACACGCGAACTCGGGTACCTCATCGGTCCCTCGCCGAACTGGGGGCGCGGCCTGGGGCATGCGGCCGCGCAGGCGGGCCTCACTTACGGCTCCGGGGTCCTGCGCCTGGAGCAGATCTGGGCCGAGGCCCGGGCATCGAATCATGCCTCGGTGCGCATCTTGAAGAACCTCGCGATGCGGGAAACGACGAACGGCCCGCAGGAGAATGGCCCGCGCGCATACGCCGGGATGCGCAGGTTCGAGATCACGGCCGACGAGTTCGCCTCCCGCGACGTACCCTGGAGACATGCATACGATGGATGAGCCGACCCTCACCCACCGCGTCCAACTCGCCATGGGTGCGAAACTGCGCGAGAAGGTCGCCGGGCCCGACGGCGAGGCCCGGGCCCAGGAGATCTGGGGCGCGAGCGGTCCGCGCTGGTTCGTCCCCTCCGACCCGATCTGGCGGGTGCACGACGACGCATCGATGTTCATCGGCGGCATCACCGCGCTGCTCGTGCAGATGCTCCACCCGGGGGCGATGGCGGGCGTGGGCGACTTCAGCGGTTACAAGGACGACCCGTGGGGGCGGCTGCAGCGCACCGCGGACTACATCGCGATGACGACGTTCGGCACCATCGAGGCAGCTGAAGCCGCGATCGGTCACGTCAAGCGGATCCACGATCGGGTCCGAGGCACCGACGCCCTCGGCCGGCCCTATTGGGGCAGTGACCCGGACCTGCTGCTCTTCGTTCACGACGCCGAGATCGATTCCTTCCTGCGCGCCTACCAGAGCTATGGCCCGACGCGGCTCACGCGCTCCGAGGCGGACACCTACGTCGCCCAGACCGCCAACGCCGCGCGCCTGCTCGGGGTGGAAACCCCGCCGATGTCGGTCGCGGAACTGCATGGGCAACTGCGCGCGTTCCGCTCCGAACTCGTCATCACCGAATCCGCGAAGGAAGCGGCACAGTTCGTGCTCCACACCCCGCCCGTCGCGCGCTCGGGGCGGCTGGGTTACGGGCTGCTCACCGCCGGCGGCGTCGCTCTTTTGCCGGGGTTCGCCCGGGAGATGCTCGGCCTCTCCGTCGGCCCCCGAGCCGCCCACTGGTTGCTCGCGCCCGCAGGGAAACTCACGACGAGGGCCGTACGCTGGGCGCTGGGCGGCGTCGACAAATCAAAGCGACTGCCAGAAGACTTCGCCGCGGCTCACGCCTAGCATCGAGACGGTTCTCAACATTCGAGACGTATAATTTCGTTTCTGTTCCTCCCCTAGGGTCGAACCCATGGCAAAAATACAGACAACAACGGCGGGCTCGCTCCCCCGTTCAGAGGAATTAATCGAGGCGAACAAGGCGCGCCGCATCTCCGAGGATGGTTTCACCCTGGAGACCAGCCCGGAGTTCGAATCGCTCGTTCAAACGGCGGTCAATGACGTCGTCGAGAAACAGCGCGAGGCCGGCATCACCCTCGTGGGTGAGGGCGAGTACGGCAAAGCGATGTCGAACGCCCTCGACTACGCCGCGTGGTGGACCTACTCCTTCCAGCGAGTGAGCGGGCTCTCGCTCACCAACGTGGACCTGTTCAACTGGCCCACCGCCGAGTCGGCACCGGGCAACGTCGTGCTCACGAGTTTCGCCGACCGCCGCGATCGCCAACTCTTTCCCCGCGTCTACTCCGATCCCACCTCCGGCGCCTTCGAGGGCAAACCGGCAACCGAGGTCCCGTCCACGACCGGTCCGCTCACCTACACCGGGCACGAGGCCGTCGCCGCGGATATCCGCTACCTGAAGTCCGCGCTCCGTGAGGGCGAGCAGGGATTCATCACCGCGATCGCCCCGGGTTCCGCCGCCCGCATCTGGAACGAGCACTACGAGAGCGATGACGACCACCTGCAGGCGTGGGCGGAGGTGCTGCGCGAGGAGTACAAGGCGATCACCGATGCCGGGCTCATCGTGCAACTCGATGATCCCTCCCTCGCCGAGAACTGGGACCAGATTTCCCCCGAACCCTCCGTCGCCGACTACCAGGCCTTCACCGCGAAGCGGATCGAAGCGCTAAACTACGCGATCGAGGGGCTGCCCAAGGAACTCGTGCGCCTGCACCTGTGTTGGGGCTCCTGGCACGGACCGCACGTGACCGACATCCCGATCAAGGACATCCTGCCCGTGGTACTGGAAGCGAACGTCGGTTCGCTCTCCTTCGAGGCGGGCAACGTGCGCCACGAACACGAATGGACGGTGTGGAACGAGGTGGAGGTTCCCGATGACCTCGTGCTCGTGCCCGGAGTGGTGAGCCACGCGACGAACGTCGTGGAACACCCCGAACTCGTGGCCCAGCGGATCCGCCGGTTCACCGACGCGGTCGGCACCGAGCGGGTGATCGCCTCCACTGACTGCGGCCTGGGCGGGCGGGTCCACGCCGACATCGCGTGGGCGAAGGTCCAGTCCCTGGGCGAAGGTGCGAGGATCGCCAGCGCCTGAGGCCCCTGACTAGACGCAGCGCCCCGGCCCCGCGAGATGGCGGGCCCGGG
>CAMXUZ010000029.1 GCA_947251855.1 uncultured Ruaniaceae bacterium | reverse complement strand
CTTCCGGCGCCACCACCCTCGCCGTGGACGGCGCCACGGCCCTGCCCGACCCGCTTCGGTGGCGCCTGCTGCGGGAATTCCTCCTCCGCGGGGGCGCTCCCGAGGGGCAGGTCTCGATGCGCCATATCCATTCCGTTGATACGTTGCTCACGAACTGGCGCGGGCAACGCGGTGTGAGCGTGCCCGGGGGCCTCCGGGTGGTCCGCTCCTATGGCAGGCTTTATATCGTCACCCCACCGAACCTGGAGCGTATGTGAGTACCAACCTCAGCGAGGACCTGAAGGAAGTCCTCCTGACCGAAGAGCAGATCCACACCCGCCTACAGGAGATGGCAGCCGAGATCGACGAGGACTACCGCGGCAAGCACGTCCTGCTCGTGGGAGTCCTCAAAGGGGCCGTGATGGTGATGGCCGACCTCTCCCGCCTCCTGCACACCGAGATCCAGATGGACTGGATGGCGGTCTCCTCCTACGGGTCGGGAACGAAGTCCTCCGGCGTGGTCCGTATCCTCAAGGACCTCGACACGGACCTGCTCGGCAAGCACGTGCTCATCGTCGAAGACATCATCGACTCGGGCCTCACCCTTTCCTGGCTCGCTTCCAACCTCCGATCGCGGGGAGCGGAGTCGCTCGAGATCGCCGCGCTTTTCCGCAAACCGGATTCGGTGAAGGTCGACGTCGACGTCAAATACATCGGATTCGATATCCCCAGTGAATTTGTGGTGGGGTATGGGTTGGACTGGAACGAGCAGTATCGCAACCTGCGCTACCTCGCGACCCTCGCGCCGCACGTTTATAACGAATAGAACTCGCGGGGTTTCACGTCCGCCGAACAAACTATGAACTACGCCACATCGCCTGCGCGCGCCCGAGGGGGAAAGTGCGATAATTTGCGCAAATTATCATGCCGGTGGTGAACACGTGCCACGTATGAGTTGATACTCGGATAGCGTCGGGCGGTAGGAATCAACAGCAGGAGGGACGGGGGCGACCCCAGCAAGACATAATGAACCCCAAGAAAATCCTTCGCGGCCCCTTCGTGTGGGTGCTGCTGTTCATGCTGCTCGTCTTCACTGCGACCCGGCTCATGTCCGGGGGTGGCCCGGTCGAGATCGACACCTCCGAGGGTATCGAACTGCTTCAGGGCGACACGGTCGAGCAAGCTGAGATCACCGACGGCTACCAGCGGGTCAACCTCACGCTCACCGAGGAGTACACGGGCGCGGACGGCGAGGACAAGGGCAAGCTCGTCCAGTTCTACTACGCCTCGCCGCAGGGCTCCGAGGTCGTTAAAGCGGTAGCTGACGCCGAGCCCGAAAAGGGATTCAACTCGGTCGTGCCGCAGACCCCGTGGTGGTCCTCGGTCCTGATGACGATGCTCTCCATCCTCCTGCTCGTCGGGGTGTTCTGGTTCCTGCTCTCGCGCATGCAAGGCGGCAACGCGCGGATGATGAACTTCGGGAAATCCAAGGCGAAGCAGGTCACCAAGGACACACCCACGGTGACGTTCGAGGACGTCGCGGGCGTCGATGAAGCGATCGAGGAGCTCGGGGAGATCAAGGAATTCCTCACCGAGCCCGCCCGGTTCCAGGCCGTCGGCGCCAAGGTTCCCAAGGGCGTGCTCCTCTACGGTCCCCCGGGAACGGGGAAGACCCTCCTCGCCCGGGCGGTAGCCGGGGAGGCGAAGGTCCCCTTCTACTCCATCTCCGGTTCGGACTTCGTGGAAATGTTCGTCGGGGTGGGTGCCTCCCGGGTCCGTGACCTGTTCGAACAAGCCAAAGCCAATTCCCCGGCGATCATCTTCGTCGACGAGATCGACGCCGTCGGGCGCCACCGTGGAGCAGGCCTGGGCGGCGGGCACGACGAACGCGAGCAGACGCTCAACCAGATGCTCGTGGAGATGGACGGGTTCGACGCGACGACGAACGTCATCATGATCGCCGCGACCAACCGCCCCGCCACCCTCGACCCCGCGCTGCTGCGTCCGGGGCGTTTCGACGGCCAGGTCGCCGTCGAGGCCGCCGACCTGCGGGGGCGGGAGGCGATCCTCAAGGTCCACGCCAAGGGCAAGCCGATGGCCGACGACGTCGACCTGAACATGGTCGCCAAACGCACCCCCGGCTTCACCGGCGCCGACCTCGCCAACGTCCTCAACGAGGCCGCGATCCTCACCGCCCGGCTCGGAAACCAGGTCATCACCAACCACGCCCTCGATGAAGCGATCGACCGGGTCATCGCCGGACCGCAGAAGAAGACCCGGGTGATGAACGACAAGGAACGCACGATCACCGCCTACCACGAGGGTGGGCACGCGCTCGTCGCGGCGGCGCTGCGCTACACCGACCCGGTGACGAAGGTGACGATCCTGCCGCGGGGGAGGGCGCTGGGCTACACCATGGTCATGCCCGCGGAGGATAAGTACTCCATCACCCGCAACGAACTCCTCGACCAACTCGCCTACGCGATGGGCGGGCGGGTCGCCGAGGAGCTGGTGTTCCACGACCCCACCACCGGCGCCTCCAACGACATCGAGAAGGCGACCTCCACCGCCCGGAAGATGGTCAAAGAGTACGGGATGAGCGAACGGGTGGGGGCCCTGCGGCTCGGGCAGGCTGACGGGGAAGTCTTCCTCGGCCGGGACATGGGCCACGAACGGGAGTACTCCGAGGAAGTCGCCGGCCTCGTCGACGAAGAGGTGCGCCGCCTCATCGAGTCCGCGCACGACGAAGCGTGGGAGATCCTCACCGAGTACCGGCAGGTCCTCGATGACCTCGCGACCGCGCTGCTGGAGCAGGAGACTCTGAACGAGGCGGAACTCGCCGAGGTGTTCAAACCCATCATCAAACGCGAGCCGCGGCCCGTGTGGCTCTCCAGCCAGAGCCGAGCGGTCTCCGACATCCCACCGGTGAGCGTGCCCACGAAGGTGGACGTCCCAGCAGGGGAGGTCACCGTCACCCCAGAGCCCGGCCCCACCGACGTGCCGGACAACAACATCACCGATGCGCCCACCCCGCCGCACGCGGAGCCGCAAGATGAGTGAGCCGCTGCGAGACGTTCCCGAATACACGAACGCCCCTGAGTACGACGAGGAACGCGCAGCGGCAGCAATCCGGGAATTCCTCATCGCCGTCGGGGAGGATCCCGATCGGCCCGGGCTGCAGGAGACCCCCGCCCGCGTCGCGCGGGCGTACCGGGAGGTGTTCTCGGGGATCCGCCGTGATCCGGCCGCAGTTCTCGAGAAGTTCTTCCAGATCGGCCACGAGGAGCTCGTGCTCGTGAAGGACATCGAGATCCAATCCACCTGCGAGCACCACCTGTTGCCGTTCCACGGGGTCGCCCACGTCGCCTACATCCCCGATAAGCAAGGCCGCGTGACCGGCCTGAGCAAGATCGCCCGGCTCGTGGACGTGTTCGCGCGCCGCCCCCAGGTGCAGGAGCGTCTCACCGGCCAGGTCGCTGACTCCCTCGTCACCTACCTCGACGCCCAGGGGGTGCTCGTCGTCGTCGATTGCGTACATATGTGCATGTCGATCCGCGGTGTTCGCAAACCCGGGGCGCGAACCGTCACCTCCGCGGTGCGCGGCCAGATGCGCGACGCGGCCACGCGCGCCGAGGTGATGAGCCTCATCGACATGAAATCCGGCTAAGGATGGCCGCGGTGCAGCACACCCGAACGCAGGTGATGGGGGTCGTCAACGTCACCCCCGATTCCTTCTCCGACGGCGGGCAGTGGTTCGACGACGTCGCTGCCGTCACCCGCGGAAACCACCTCCTCGCCGGCGGCGCGGACCTGCTCGACATCGGCGGGGAATCCACGCGACCCGGCGCCACCCGGGTCGCGCCCGAGGAGGAGCTGCGCCGGGTCCTACCCGTCCTTATCGGGCTTGCCGACGCCGGAGCTCCCCTGAGCGTGGATACGATGCGTGCCGAAGTGGCCGGCCGGGCCCTCGAGGCGGGCGCGAGCATCATTAACGACGTTTCCGGGGGTAAGGCCGACCCCGCGATGGCCCCCCTCATCGCTGAACGCGGTTGCCCCTACATCCTCTCCCACTGGCGCGGCCCCTCCCACGTGATGAACACGCTCGCGCACTACGATGACGTCGTCACCGAGGTCATTGAGGAGGTGTTGGCGCAGGTGGACGCCGTCGTGTCCGCGGGGGTGGACCCCGAGCAGATCATCATCGATCCCGGCCTGGGCTTCGCGAAGGATGGCGCGGCCAACTGGGAACTCATCGCCCACCTCGATCGCCTCATGGGGCAGGGGTACCCCGTTCTCATCGGGGCCTCACGCAAGCGTTTCCTCGGCGAACTTCGCCAGCGACGCGGGGTCGACGCCGGGCCGAACTGCCGGGACCAGGCCACCGCCGCGGTCACCGCGATCGCTGCACACCAGGGGGTGTGGGGAGTGCGCGTGCACGAAGTTTCTGCCTCGGTGGATGCTATTTCGGTGGCAGAGGCGATCAGGATGGCGAAGAATGGCTGAACGAGGAGGGCCCATGGGCAACTACGATGAAATCCGGCTGATCGGAATCGGCGGGTACGGGTATCACGGTGTTCTCGCCAGCGAGCGCGAGGAGGGGCAGCCGTTCCACGCGGACCTCGTGCTCCACCTCGATACCGGGCAGGCCGCGGGCACCGACGAGCTCGGTCACACCGCTGATTACTCGGCCGTAGCGCGGGCAGTGGTCGAGGTCATCGAGGGGGAACCCGTCAATCTCATCGAGACCCTCGCCGCCCGGATCGCCGATGTCGCCCTGAGCTTCGGGGCCGCCAAGGTGGAGGTGACGGTGCACAAGCCCCA
>CAMXUZ010000028.1 GCA_947251855.1 uncultured Ruaniaceae bacterium | reverse complement strand
TCTGGGCGGAAGTCCTCGGCACCGGTCCCCAGGCCCGTCACGTGAAGGTAGGTGACCACGTGCTCTTCGCGCCAGAGAATACCCACGAGGTGGAGATCCACGGCTCCACCTACGTGATCTTGCGGGAGAAGGAGCTGCACGCGGTGGCCGCCGAGCGGGTCGAAGTGAGCACCGGGCTGTATCTCTAACCCCGCCCGGGTTCCTCCGCCTCTCCCATCCGCACCCACGCGGCGAGCCGTTCCGCCTCTGCCTGGGCGTACGCGCCGTCAGCCGATTGGATCGCCATCACGTTCAGCGGCTCCCCCACGGCGAGGTCGAGCTGCGCCCAGGGCCGGTCGGGGGAAAAGCGGACGGAGATGATCTCCGCCCACTGAAGGTGGCGCCGGTAGACGAGGTTGCGCACGTACAGCCCCTCGGCCCGCGGTTTGGCGACGACCGATAGTTGCATGACCAAAAACACCACCGCGGCGAGGCTGACCATGACGATCGCCATCGTGTAATGCGGTTGCTCCGTGCCGGCGCGGACCATCGCCGAGATGAGGATCCCCGCGCCGGCGATCACGAGAACGAGCAAAAATCCCGCCACGATCCGTGCGCAGCGGGGGCGGATGGCGGCGGTGGTGGGTTTCATCGTCCTAGAGTCTGCAGGCATGGATCGAGGTGACGATTATCGCGCGGGCGCCCAAATCGTACAACTGATCCATCACCCGATGGGTGGCGTCGGAGTCGACCATCGCACGGACGGCCACCCACCCATCGGAGTGCAACGGGGAGACGGTCGGCGATTCCAACCCGGGGGTGATCGCCACCGCGGCGTTGACCAGATCGCTGGGCACGTCGTAGTCCATCATTACGTACCGGCGGGCGACCTTGACGGATTTGATCCGGCGGTCGAGGACGTTGAGGCCGTCCTTGACCGGGCCGCTGGGGCGGATGAGGACCGCCTCGGATTTCAGGATCGGCTCGCCGAACACCTCCAGCCCCGCGGCCCGGAGGGTCGCCCCGGTTTCCACGACGTCGGCGACGAGATCGGCCACCCCGAGGTGGACGGTCGATTCGATCGCGCCATCGAGGCGGACCACCTCCGCGTCCACCCCGTGTTCCTTGAGGTAGGTGTCCACCACGCGGGCGTACGAGGTGGCGACCCGCTTGCCGTTGATGTCCGCGAGCGTCGTCGCCGTTCCCCTGGGCGCGGCGAACCGGAACGTGGAACGACCGAACCCGAGGGTGCGATGTTCGACGGCGGTGACACCGGAATCGAGCATGAGGTCCCGGCCGGTGATCCCGGCGTCGACGGTGCCCGCCCCGACGTACACGGCGATGTCACGGGCCCGCAGGTAGAAGAATTCGATGCCGTTTTCTTCATCGACGGCAACGAGTTCGCGGTCGCTGCGGCGCTGGCGGTAGCCGGCTTCCTTGAGAAGGCCGCTCGTCGGTCCGGCGAGGCCGCCCTTGTTCGGAATTGCGATGCGTAACATTACTCCCCTACAGGTGCTTATAGACGTCGGTCAGGCTCAGCCCTTTGGCCACCATCAGCACCTGGAGGTGATAAAGGAGCTGGGAAATCTCGGTCGCGGTGTCCTCATCGGTCTCGTACTCGGCGGCCATCCACACTTCGGCGGCCTCCTCGACGATCTTCTTGCCGATGCTATGGACCCCCGCGTCCAACAACGTCACAGTGCCCGAACCCTCTGGGCGGGTGCGAGCCTTTTCTGACAATTCCGCGTAGAGCTCCTCAAAGGTTTTCACGATTGCTTATCCTACTCGCTTCCCGCGATCCCATCGGTGACGACGTCCGCTAATGAGACGGGGGCCTCAATGAGATCCATCTCCACCATGAACTCGTTCATGTCCTCCCACGTGGCAAGGTCGGGAACCCCCCACCCCTCGCCGGGGTTTCCGTACAATTCGGTAGTTCGCTCGACGACGGCGGCCATCACCTCCGACTGTTCCTCGGTGATCGTACCGGGGATATGTTCGCTGGCAGCATCGAGCGCCACCTGCGGGTCCTCGATGATCGCCTCGACTGCGCGTTGGGTGGCCCGTGCCACCGCCGACAGTTCCTCGGGCCGTTCGGCGATCGTGGTCGAGCTCGCCCCTGCCCCGATCCCGACCACGGGGACCGGGGTCGTGGGAAGGGCCCGCACGTCGAGGCCGGTGGCGCGGAATTGGGGCACGTCGTTGTTTCCGAACCCGATGACGGCGTCGACGTGACCGCCCGCCAACGCTGCCTGCTGCGTGAAGCCGATCTCCTCAATCTGCACCTCCCCTTCGGACAGGCCCGCCTGCTCGAGGAAAGCCAGAGCTCCGAACCAGGTCTCCCCGAACCGCCCCGGGATTCCGAGGGTCGCGCCGGCGAGATCCTCGAGAGTCTCGATGGGTGAGTCCTCGGGCACGATAACGGCGACGGGGTAGCTCTGGTACAGGGTTTGGAACGTCACCGCGTCCACCCCCTGGGTATGCGCTTGGAGCATTTCGGCCCCGCCAGCGATGACGACGTCTTCCTTGCCCTGACCCAGCGCACCGAAGAGGTCTTCGTCCTGGCCGTGGTGGCGCAGCGTGACGTCGATCCCTTCCTCCTCGAAGTAGCCGCTCTCGACGGCGACGTAGTACGGGGCGAACTGAATATTGGGGACGTAGGTGAGCCCGATCGTTACTTCCGTGCTCGGGTTGGCGCCCGCAGCGCAACCGGCGAGCACGAGCGCACTGGCAAGGGCAAGGACGAAACGCTTTTTCACCATTGGAGTTTCCTTTCCATGAGTCGCACGCCCCAGAAGAGGGCGACGGCACCCACGACGAGAGCGCTGAGGACAGCGATCATGCCGGTGGTGTCGGCGCGGTCCCGGTAGACCGCGAGCAGTTGTCCGAGCCCGTTGCCACCCATGACGAATTCGCCCACCACCGCGCCGGTGACGGACAGTACGAATCCGTTGCGCACCCCCGCGAGGATCGCGGGGAGCGCGAGCGGCATCTCAATCCACGTGAGCAGCTGCCACCGGCCCGCCCCGTCGACCCGGGCCGCGCCGACGATATCGGCGTCGAGCCGGGCGAACCCGAGCGTGGTGTTGATCGCGATGGGGAAGAACACCATGAGCGCGCATAGCAGCGCAGTGGGCAGCGCCCCGTAGCCGAACCACACGACGAGGAGTGGTGCGAGGGCGACTGCGGGGACGGCTTGAGTTGCCGCGAGGTAGGGACTGATCGCAGCGGACGCGAGGGGAAAATGGGCGACGAGGTAGCCCAGCGGGATCGCCACGACGAGGCCCAGCAGACTTCCCAGCGCGCTGACGGCGAAGGTGGAGCCCGCGTAGCCGACCAAACCATCGCCCAGTTCCGTGATCAATCGGCTGGCGACTCGGCCCGGCCCGGGGAGGATCCCGGGGCCGACGGCGGTTGCGGCGAGCGACCATGCGCACACGACGATGACGCCGAGCAGAAGCGGCGGCCCGAGGCGTTTCATGGTCTCCCTTTCCCCCGCGCATCCGGGGGAAGGCGATGCGATGCGTCGCCTGGAGGCAAGGGGCGCATGGGCGTCCCTCGCGTGCTTCCTCCCATCCGGACTTTAACCGTCGGTCCCGGAGTTCCACCAGGTCAACCAACTCACGTTGGGTCGCGGACTATCACCGCCGGCTCGGAATTTCACCGACCCCGGAGCACGAGCTCTTACGCCTGAGTATAGTACGCCTTCTGCGCGAGCGAACGCAGCGCCGCGACCTCGGCGGCCGGGTCGGCGGAGCGATACACCGCTGAACCGGCGACGAACATGTTCGCGCCCGCCGCAGCAGGTTTTTCGATGGTGTCGCGGGAGACGCCGCCATCGACCTGCAGTAGAACCTCCCTGCCGGAGGTGTCGATCGCCTCCCGCGCGGCGCGGATCTTCGGCAGGGTGCCCTCGATGAAGGACTGCCCGCCGAACCCGGGCTCCACCGTCATGACGAGAATGAGGTCGAACTCCTCCAGCAGTTCCAGATACGGAGCCACCGGCGTGGCCGGTTTGACGGCGATACCTGCCTTCGCGCCGAGCTTGCGCAGTTCGCGGGCGAGTCGGATGGGGGCGGCGGAGGCCTCCGCGTGGAATGTCACCGACGCGGCGCCGAGACGGGCGTATTCAGGCGCCCAGGTGTCGGGGTCCTCGATCATCAGGTGCACATCGGCCGGGATGCGTGTGTGTTTGATCACCTGTTCAACCGCGGGCAGGCCGGAGGTGATGTTCGGTACGTAGTGGTTGACCATGACGTCCTGATGCACGTAGGCCGCGCCCTCGATCCGCTCGATTTCCGAGGCGAGGTGGGCGAGGTCGGAGTTGAGGACG